>JBBQKT010000152.1:0-8554 GCA_038327205.1 Burkholderiales bacterium
CATTTCGCGTGTGCGCGCCGCCCTGCCACCGCCCGGCGAGGCGCGGCCCGATTGGCAGATCGTGCGCGATGTGGCGCGCCTGCTCGAAGCCCGCTTGCGACCCGGCGCGCCCAGCCTGTTTGCCGTCGATGGGCCGGCGCAGTTGTGGGAAGAACACCGCGCCGCCACCGTTGGCCGCGACCTCGATATTGGCGGCCTCAGCTATGCCTTGCTCGACCAGATCGGCCCGCAGCAATGGCCGTTTCCGGCTGGCGCCAGCACTGGCTTGGCGCGGCTGTATCAAGACCGCCGCTTCGCCACGCCCAACGGCCGCGCCCGCTTCATCACCCAGCCGTTTCAGGCGCCGCTCGACCCGATCGACGCCCACTTTCCCCTGATGCTCACTACCGGCCGCCTGCGCGACCAGTGGCATGGCATGAGCCGCAGCGGCACGGTCGCGCGGCTGTTTGGCCACGACGGCGCGCCGTCAATCAAGCTCAACCCGCAAGAGCTGCAGCAACGCGGCCTGGCCGACGGTGATCTGGTGCGCATCAGCTCGCGCCACGGCAACCTGGTGCTGCCGCTGCAGGCTGATTCCGGGGTGGCTCCCGCCCAAGCCTATGTAGCGATGCACTGGGGCGCGGAGTTCGTCAGCGGCCTGGGTGTCAACGCGCTGACCCAGCCAGGCTTTTGCCCCGATGCCCGCCAGCCCGAGTTGAAGTTTGCGGCCGTCGCGATCGAGAAGCTCGAGCTGCCAAGCCGCCTGAGCGCCGCCGCTTGGTGCGAGCCCAACGACGTGGCCGCGATGCGCACCCGTTTGCGCCCGCTGATGGCCGAGATGGACTACGCGCATTGCGTGCCGGTGGCGGGGACCGGGGGCAGGGAAGGCTGGTTGTTCGAGGCGGCCTGTGCCCAGCCGCCGAGTGCTGATCTGCTCAAGCGACTGAGCGAGGCGCTGGGCCTCGGCGGCGTCGGACTGCTGCGTTATGTCGATGCCCACCAGGGTCGCAGCCGCCTGCTGCGCCTGGCCGGTGGCGGCACAGATTCCAAAGACAAAGCGACGCTGCAATCGCTGCTCTTGGTCGGCGAGCGCGGCGCCGCAGCCTGGCTGCTGGGTCTGTGGCGCGATGCGGGCTTGGTGGCGCCGTTCGGTCGTCATTTGCTTGCGCCCGAGCCGCCCAATGCCGCCGCCGCCGCGCCACGCAGCCCGCAGGTGTGCAATTGCTTCGATGTGTCCGAAGCCCGCATCAAGACCTGCTTGGCGCAGGTGGGTGGCTCGTCCGCCGAGCGCCTGGCGGGCCTGCAAGCTGGCTTGAAGTGCGGCACCCAATGCGGCTCCTGCCTGCCCATCCTGCGGCGCATGGTGGAAGCCGCCCCGCAACCGACTGCACCGGCGACGACATGAGCCTCCGGCCACCACCCGTCATGCCTGCGCAGGCAGGCATCCCGTCGCCGAACGCGACGAGCACCTGGATCCCAGCCTGCGCTGGGATGACGGGCAACTTTTTTGAGGGAGCGCCACGATGACATCGAACCGTTTTCACCCGGTCGCCCTGGTCGGCGCCGGTCCGGGCGACCCGGAACTGCTGACCGTTCGCGCGCTGCGCCGCATCGAGGCGGCCGATGTGATCCTGACCGATGACCTGATCGACCCGCGCGTGCTGGCCCTGGCCCGGCCCGGAGTGCGCGTGCTGAAGGTCGGCAAACGCGGCGGTTGTGTTTCGACCGAGCAGCGCTTCATCCACGAGCTGATGATCCGCGAGGCGCGCAGCGGGGCCAAGGTTGTGCGGCTGAAGGGCGGCGACCCCTTTGTGTTCGGGCGCGGCGGCGAGGAGATCGAGGCGCTGCGGGCCGAGGGCATCGAGGTCGAGGTCGTCAGCGGCCTCACAGCCGGCCTGGCCGGCCCCGCGTCCATTGGCATCCCGGTCACCGATCGCCGCTGCACGCCCGGTGTGGTGCTGGTCACCGGCCACAACGGCGAGAGCGGTCGTCAGCCGAATTGGGCGGCGTTGGCCCAAAGCGGGCTGACCCTGGTGATTTACATGGGCGTGGCCCGTGTTGAAGCCATCGTGGCGGCGCTGCGCGAAGCGGGTATGTCACCCGGCATGCCAGCCGCCGTTATTTCAGCCGCGCACACGCCCCGGCAGCGCCAGGCGGTCACGACCTTGGCCGGCTTGGCGTCAACCCTGCGGGACGAGGGCCTGGCCAGCCCGGCGATCCTGGTGATTGGCGAGGTGGTGGCCTTGGCGACGGTTGAGCAGGTTGAGCAGGTTTTGCAGGACGTGGCGATCAGGCAAGCCTGAAGCGGCTCATCAGCCCTGACAAGCGCGTCGCCTGCTCGCGCAGCGACTGTGCGGCGGCGGCGGATTCTTCCACCAGGGCGGCGTTCTGCTGCGTCATTTGATCCAGCTCAACGACGGTGCCGTTGACATGGCTGAGACCGCTGCTCTGCTCGCTGGCCGAGGCCGCGATCTCGGCAATGATGTCGGCCACCCGCTGCACCGAGGCAACGATCTCCGTCATCGTCGTGCCGGCCGCGCCGACCAGTTGGGTGCCGGTTGACACCCGGTCGACGCTGGTGGCGATCAGCCCCTTGATCTCGCGCGCGGCCTCGGCCGAGCGCTGGGCCAGCAGGCGCACTTCACCGGCCACCACCGCAAAGCCGCGGCCCTGCTCACCGGCACGGGCTGCTTCAACAGCAGCATTGAGCGCCAGGATATTGGTTTGGAACGCGATGCCGTCGATGGTGGCGATGATGTCGGCGATCTTCTTGCTGGAGGTGTTGATTTCGTCCATGGTGGTGACCACGCGAGACACCACCTCGCCGCCGCGCCCGGCGGCATTGGCAGCGGTGCCGGCCAGGGTTTTGGCCTGACCGGCGGCCTCGGCGCTTTGGCTGACCGTGCCGCTGAGCTGCGACATCGAGCTGGCGGTTTGCTGCAGGCTGCTGGCGGTTTGTTCGGTGCGGTTGGACAGGTCAAGGTTGCCGCTGGCCACCTCGGCACTGGCCACCTCGATGCTCTCGGCAGACTCACGCACCTGCCCGACGATTTGCGCCAGCGCAGCTTGCATGGCGGCCAGTGAGACCATCATCTCGGCGGCCTCGTCGGCACCGGGCTCGGCCGCCGTTGCGCGCAAATCGCCGTCAGCAATGCGGGCGGCCAGATCGCTGGCCTGGCGCATCGGCCCGACGATGGACCGCGACAGCCGGATGGCCAGCAGCACGCCGATCACGCAGCAGACGACAAAGGCCGTCACCAGGGCGCCAAAGATCGTGGTCACCAGGCCGTCCACCTTGGTGAACACCGTCTCGCTGGTCGTCGTTAAGTTGGCTTCAATGCCTTGCAAGATCACCAGGGCGGGGTTGTAGGACGCATCGGCGATCTTGATGTCAGCAAACGCGTCTTGTGCGCTGCCGTAGCCGTTGTCCAGGATCTTCGCGGCCACCGGGCCGACGGCAGCGCGGTATTTGGTGATGTGGCTGCGGAACTCGGCCAGCTTGTCTGCGCTTTGTGGCTCTTTGGCGAGGGCGCCATAGTCGTCCATCGCCTTGTCCAGCCCCTTTTGCGCCTTGTCCCAGTCGGCCTTGGCGCGCTTCATGCCGTCGGTGTCGTAGATCGACGCGACCAGGGTCGCCGTGGCGGCATTGCTTTCCAGCAATCGGGTGCGCGCGCCGACGGTGATGTTGTTGGCCGGAATCAGTTGGCGGGTGATGCCGTTCAAGGCCTGCTTTGCCACGTTCAGACCGAAGCCGCCGATGCCCGCCAGTACGGCCGCCATGACCAGCATGGCGGCAAAGCACAGCAACAGCCGCGCGCGGATTTTCAGTTGTCGCAGATTCATGGGGGTGTTGCCCTGTCGGTGCTGATTTAGAAACTGGCCCAGTCCCCGTCGTCGGCAGGTGGGGCCGCCTTGGGGCTGGGATTGGGGCTGGCCTTGGGTGCTTGGGCAATCGGGGCGGGTGCCGTCTTGATGGCGGGCTTGGCCAGCACGGGCTTGGGTTTGGGTGGCGATTTGGAGGGCGCAGCCGATGGGCGGCTGCTGAAGCTGGCGGCTTGCTGCACGGCTTGATGCACCGGTTGATGCACTGCCAGCTCGGCGGTCTGGCTGCTGAGTCGGCTGACGCCCTGGCCCTGCAATTTGAAGCCGCCAACCAGCCCCGCCAATTTGCTCGCCTGCTCGCGCAGCGACTCCGCAGCGGCGGCACTTTGTTCCACCAGGGCGGCGTTCTGCTGGGTCATCTGGTCAAGCTGGCCGACCGCCATATTGACCTGGCCGATGCCCTCGCTTTGCTCCACCCTGCTGGCGCGAATCTCGCCAATGATGTCGGTCACCTTGCCGACACTGGCGACGATCTCGGACATCGTCGTGCCGGCGTCCTGCACCAGCCGCGAGCCCGCCTCGACCCGGTCGACGCTGGCACCAATCAGGCCCTTGATCTCCTTGGCCGCAGCGGCCGAGCGCTGGGCCAGGCTGCGCACTTCGCTGGCCACCACCGCGAAGCCGCGACCCTGCTCGCCGGCCCGCGCCGCTTCCACCGCCGCATTCAGCGCCAGGATATTGGTCTGAAAGGCGATGCCATCGATCACGCCGATGATGTCGCTGATCTTCTTCGAGCTGGTGTTGATCTCGTCCATCGTCGACACCACCTGACTGACCACCGTGCCGCCGCGCTGCGCCACCTGGGCAGCGCTGCCGGCCAGCTGGTTGGCGGTGGCGGCGCTGTCGGCGCTTTGGCGAACGGTGCCGGTCAGCTCGGTCATCGAGCTGGCGGTTTTTTGCAGGTTCGACGAGGTCAGCTCGGTGCGCTGGCTGAGGTCAAGGTTGCCGCTGGCGATCTCGCTGCTGGCGGTCTGGATCGATTGAGACGATTCCAGCACCGTGCGCATCGTGTCGTTCAACTGGCCGGCCATGCGGTCGAGCGCGCGCAGCAGATCGCCAACTTCGTCCGCCGTATCGCTGTGGGCCTGCACGCTGAGATCACCGGCTGCCACCGCGTTGGCCATCGCGCTGGCCTGGGCCAGTTCGGCCACCATCTTGCGCTGCATGCGCCAGGCCACCGCCACGGCGGCGCCTGCTGTCAGCAGGCCAAGCAGGGTCAGCAAGAGTCGGCTGCGCTGCGCACTTTTCTGCGCTGCGGCGCTTGCCTCGGCCGACAGCGCGTCAATGCGCGCCACCATGCCGCCGACCGTTTTGCTCAGGCCGCCAAAGGCCGCATCGGCCTGCTGCATCGCGGCAACGCCGGTGTTCGGGTCTACCGAGGCGAGGTCGATGGCGGTGTCGGCCGCCTTCAGGTAGTTGCCAGCCTGGGTCTGCGCCTCGGTCATGGCAGTTCGCAACTGCGCGTCGGCGTCGGCGCCAAGGGCTGAGCCCAGTGTGCGCTGCACACCACCGAGTTGCTGCGCCAGATCGGCCCGCAGGGACTTGATCTTGGGCTCGTCGAGCGAGGCCATCAGCGCCACCGTGCGGTAGACCCCGGCGTTCACCAGACCCAGCTGAGTCTGCGTGTCGGCCAGCGTCTTGAACTGCTCCAACTGCTGCTGGGCGTCGGCCTGGCTGCTGGCAGCCGCACGGCGCAACAGCATGTTGTTGATCTCTCCGACGCTCAAGACCACCACGGCGGTCAGCAACGGGGCCAGCAGAAGTTTGGTGCCGAGTTTCATGGCGTTTACTTGTAAATGCCGCCGCAAACCACCGTGTCTTCGAGCTTCTCGCAATACATGCTCTTCGGCTCGATCTTCTTGTTTTCCGGATTGGTGAATTTGTAGTCTTGCCAGAACGAGGCCTTGGTGTGCGCCATCTCGACCCGCTCTTTGACGAAGGCCTTGCCGTCCACGTCCTTCAGCTCGATCAGGTTTTTGCCCACCATCTTTTCGTTGGCCCCGTGGGCGCGCACCACGCCGTCGAGGCCGTAGACGGTCAGATACAGGTCCTGGTCACGGAATTGGCCGGTCTTGCTGATGATTTCGGCATAGCCCTTGTCCTTGCCTTGGGCCTTGATGAAGCTCACGCCCTTCTTGACCATGGCGATGGCCTGCTCGGCAGTGGCACCGCCGTCGGCCGCGTGGGCGGGGTGGGCCAGGGCGACGCTCAGCAAACTGAGCGTGAAGAGGCGGGCAGTCGTGGTGAATTTCATGGGTGACATCTCCAGAGGTAGGTGGAAGCGGCGCGAGTGCCGCAGGGGCGGGGGCTTGAAGTCAGAAGGTTTCCCAGTCGCTGTCGCTGCCTGCAGGGGTGGCTGCAGGGGTAGTGACTGGCTTGGGTGCGGCGACGGGCGGGGTGGGGCGGCTGGCCGCTGCTTTGCTTGGTGCCTTGTTCGGCACTTTGGCTGCGGCGTTGGGCCTGATGGCTTGCTTTGAAGCGGGCCTGGGTGGCGCTGCGGGCTTGGCGGTGGACGGCGCAGCAATGGCCTGCGGTGCAGCGGTGCGTGTCGGCACTCGGCTGGCTGCTTGGCCCTGCAATTTGAAGCCGCTGACCAGCCCTGCCAATTTGCTGGCCTGGTCGCGAAGCGACTCTGCGGCTGCGGCGCTCTGCTCTACCAGGGCGGCGTTCTGCTGGGTCATCTGGTCGAGCTGGCCCACCGACACATTGACCGAGCCGATGCCCTCGCTTTGCTCCACCGTGCTGGCGCGAATCTCGCCAATCACGTCGGTCACCTTGCCGACGCTGGCGACGATCTCGGTCATCGTCGTGCCCGCGTCCTGCACCAGCCGCGCGCCGGCTTCAACCTTGTCAACACTGCTGCCGATCAAGCCCTTGATCTCTTTGGCCGCTGCGGCACTGCGCTGGGCGAGCGAGCGCACTTCGCTGGCCACCACCGCAAACCCGCGCCCTTGCTCGCCTGCCCGCGCCGCTTCAACGGCGGCATTCAGCGCCAGGATATTGGTCTGAAAAGCGATGCCGTCGATCACGCCGATGATGTCGCTGATCTTCTTGGAGCTGGCGTTGATCTCGTCCATGGTCTTGACGACCTGGTTCACCACATCGCCACCACGCTGGGCCACGGCGGCCGCGCTGCTGGCCAGTTGGTTGGCCGTGGCCGCGCTCTCGGCGCTTTGGCGCACGGTGCCGGTCAGCTCGCTCATCGAGCTGGCCGTGTGCTGCAAATTGCTGGCCGTCAGTTCGGTGCGTTGGCTCAGGTCGAGGTTGCCGGTGGCGATCTCGGAACTGGCGGTCTGAATGCTGTCGGCGCTTTGGCGTACCTCGCCCACTACCCGGTTCAGCGAGTCTTGCATGGCGGCCAGCGCACGCTGCACCTCGCCAATTTCGTCGCCGCGCGAGGCGTCAATTTCGCCGCTCAAATCGCCGCTGCCAATGCGTTCGGCCTGGCGTGCCAAACGAGCCAGCGGCATGCTGATGGATTTCGTCAAAAACCAGGTGCCGGTCGCCAATGCCAGCACGATCAGGCCCAGCAGGCCCGCCACCGACCAGACCATGCGCACCTGCTCCGCGCCGACGGCGTCGCGCATCAGGTCAGCGCGGGTCTGTTGCTGCTTCACAAAGGCTTGTTGGGCATCCAGATAGGTCACCACGGCCGGCAACATGCGTGACTTCAGGGCCGCAACCGCGGCCGGGACGTCGCCGTCCGCCTTGATCTTGGCGACTTCGCTGCGCACCGCGATATAGGCCGCCCGAGTCTGAGCAATGGTCGCGATCGAGGCCTTTTCTTCGTCGCTGGTGGCCAGCGCTTCAAGGGATTTTTGAATCTCGGAAATCTTTGCCGTCGTGGCGTCGATCTCGGGCTTCAGCGACTGCGTGACGACCGGGTCGCTGCTGAGAATGCCCGCGACCGTGCGCGCAGCATTGGTTTCGGTCAGGCCGCGCCAACGCAGCGACAGCTCAAATTTATTTTGCTGCTCTTGTTGCTCGGCCTGCGAAGCCGCTTGTGAGCTCTTGATGCGCGCCACCGCCACCGCCGTGATCAGGCTGACCGTCACGGCCAGAACGATCACAGGCAGCCAAAGTTTGTTGGCGATGGAAAGTGGTTTCATTCAGGGCTCCTTTTTTATGAGCGCGTTGCGGCTGGTCTCAAGCCGTCCGTTGTGCAGATATCGGCCGCTCGCCTGCCGACTTGAGGGCGGCGTGGCGGAACTGTTAGGCTCGCGACGTCTTCAGTTCCTGATCGCCTCCTTGATCGCCACACCGCCATGACATTTCTGGCCATCGACATCGGCAACACCCGACTCAAGTGGGCGCTCTATGTTTCTCCCCAGCCCGGCGCTGTGCTGTTGGCGCAAGGGGCAGTGTTCTTGGAGAACATCGACACCCTGGCCGACGGCGACTGGGCTGACTTGCGGGTCAAGTTCGCGGCACCGCACAGCATCCTGGGTTGCAATGTCGCCGGGGACG
The DNA here is from genome assembly GCA_038327205.1 of Burkholderiales bacterium. Taxonomy (GTDB): domain Bacteria; phylum Pseudomonadota; class Gammaproteobacteria; order Burkholderiales; family Burkholderiaceae_C; genus Paucibacter_A. The sequence goes on from JBBQKT010000152.1 coordinate 8,329, forward strand.
CGGTGCGTCGCCGGGTTGAAGAGCAACTGGAGCTCTGGGATCAAGAGACCCGCTGGGTCGTCTCGGCCGCCCAGGGCGGCGGCATCGTCAACGGCTACGACCACCCTGGACGACTGGGGGCCGACCGTTTTGTCGCCTTGATCGGCGGCCGCTCGCACGTGCTGGCTCGCGGCGCACCGCGACCTGCCCTGGTGGTGATGGTCGGCACGGCGGTCACCGTCGATGC
>JBBQKT010000153.1:0-8495 GCA_038327205.1 Burkholderiales bacterium
TGGAAACCGAGATCGGGCAACTCGAAGGCAACTTCGGCCGCCGCAACAGGCACGGCCGGTTCGGATGCAGCGTCGGCCGAGAGATCCTGCAGCTCGGGCAAGTCCAGCAAAAAGCCTTCGTCCAAGCTGGGTTCTGTGACCAACTCCGGCGCAGCAAACGCGTCGGATGGGAGTTCGGGTGCGGGTTCGGGTTCGACGTCCAGCAATACCGTCGGCAAATCGAAGGAGAAGGCCTCGCTCTCCACAAGCTCCACGGCCTCCACAAGCTCCACGGCCTCCGGTTCAGCGGGCGCTTCAACGGCGCTCTCAACCGGGATGTCGAGAAGCATTTCGACAGGGGCCTCAAACGGCGTTTCAACCGCCATCTCGACCGGCGCTTCGGCAAGCGCTTCATCCGGCAATTCAAGCAGCGCAGCGGCTGGCGCAGCAGCAGGCCAGCCCAAGGCCAGCGCCTCGCCCTGCACGCGCAAGGCATCGGCACTGCGGCGCAGCGGATCGCTGACATAGTCACCGCCGCGCAGACCCGCAATTTGCTCGACCCAGTCGCCCAAATAAGCCACCGCCTCTTGGGTGAAGGACAGCAGCGCCTCATCCGCCTGCGGCTGAGCCTCGCCCAGGCGGGCGTTGTAGAGCTGCTCGCAGGCCCACGCGCCTTCGCCAAATTCCATCAGCCCGACCATGCGAGCGCTGCCCTTGAGTGTGTGGAAGGCGCGCCGCAGGACGGTCAGATTGGCCCGGCCGCTGTCACCTCCCTTGCCCTGGTGATGGAGTTCGGCCAGCGCACTGCGAGCGGCTTCCAGAACCTCGGCCGCCTCTTCCAAAAAGATCGCCCGCATCTCCGGGTCATCCGCCGTGGCGGACTCGGTGACGGGCGCAGTGGCAGGGATTTCAAGCACGGGTGCAGGCTGCACCAGCGGCTCGAGTTCAGGGCTGGGCTCGGGGGCCAACTCGTACAGATCGAGCGACGGCAAATCGGTCGGCAGTTGCAGCAAATGGGACTCGAAGCCTGGCGGCGGACCGGCAGGCTCGTCAAGATCAGCATGCAGCAACGGTTCAGGCACCACCACCGCGCCCTCGCGACGACCCATCACGGCATCGAGCCGGCTGGTCGACTCGTCAAAGCGGAACATGCGCTTGGCGAGTTGGGGTTGGACGCTGAGCATGTCGATCAAAAAGCCCAGGGCGCCGAGGTTGTTGGCCAGGCGCTCGAACAATTCACGCGGCCCTGAAAGGCTGGCATCGACCTCGGTGTTGGCCAGCGCATCGATCTCGTCGCGCATGCGCAGGCAGGCGTGCGCCGCTTGATCAAGGCCCAGCACGGTCAGCACGCCGCGCATGGCCGACAACTGGCCGGGCACGGGAATCAGCAGTTGGCGCTGCGAGGGGTCGCGGAAATAGTCGTCGGCCTGGCGCTCGATCTCGGACAGGCTGGCGCGCAACTCGTGAACCACGCTGCCCAGCGTCTGGCGGTCTGACACGCGGCGGTACAACTCTTCCATCCACGCTTCAAGTGGCTCGGGTGGCTCGCCCCGGGCAGCGGATTCGACCCGCGCCGCAAGGCGCTGCACGCGCACGGCCTGCTCGGGCTGGTCGAAGGCGGCATCATCCAGCGCGGCTTCGACGTACAGCATGCTGGTCGCCACCTCCATCGCCAGCCCCGGTGCGGGCGCCTTGCCCGAACGCAGGGTGCTGACAATGGCCCGTTGCAGGGTCTGACCCAGCACCTCACCGCTGGGGAAGAGACGAACCAGCGATTCAGCCACCGCTGCGAACTGCTCGTCCAGACCGGCCAGCCGGTGGGTATCACCCTCTGCCGCGCTGGACCAGGATTCTTTGGCCATGCTGACGCGGCGGCGCGCCTGAGCGACCCAGGCGGGGTCGATGCGGCCCAGGGTTGCATCCTCGTAATCACCGGCTGCGTCACCACCCAGACCGTAGGCGGCAAGCACCGCCTGCAGACGCGGCGCCGGTGTCCACGACTGGGCAGGGCGGCTTTGAGCGCAGAAGAAGAGCAGGTCGTTGGCCAGGCGCTCATTGACGCCCTGATCCCCCTGCGACAACACCCGCATCTGTGACAGCAAGCGCGAGGCCATGCGCTTGATGTAGGGGTCGAGCGTCAGCAAATCCATCGCCTGCGCCTGGAAAAAGGCGGCGGCCAACTGCCAGACAGTGCGCGACCTGGGCGCGGACAAACCCGCTGCCAGCGCGGCGCACAAATCGCTCAGTGCGGCAGCCGTTTCCGCCGTGGGCGCACGCATGTGTTTGAGCAAGCCGGACTCGAACGGCGCACGCACGGCGTCTTGCGGCAGAGCGCGGGCGCTTGGGTCACGCGGCAGATCGGCCCAACGCCACTCAAACTGCCACAGGTCGGCCGGGTGAATGCGCTCGGCGCCATTGAGCACTTGCAACTCGCGAAAACTCGGGAACAGGGCCAGGGTCGAGGTGTTGTTGCCGGCCAGCACGCGGGCCACGTAGGACAGCAGGGCAAAGTGCGCCCGCTCGATGGTCTCGACCTTGTCGGGGGAAATCGTTTCGGGCCGCAAGGCGAGCAATTCCACGGCGATTTCAGAGGCGCGCAACACCGCCGCCCCGGCCTGCAAACCGACCAGTTGCAACACACCCGCGACCTGATGCAACTGCGCCGCAGCAGCCTGCACGGGCTGGCTGGGCGGGCTGTTTTCCACGCCAAAGCTGGACAGCGCGGACAGCCGTGTATCGCCATCGCGCAGCAAGCGCCGCAGGGTTTTGTGGACCGACTCCAGGGAACGCCGCAACTCCTCATGCACCCAGGCCAAAGGGCTGAGGTCGGGCGCGAATTCGGAATCGCGTGCCAGCAGTTCCGTATCGGCCATGTCAGCTCACCTTAAAGCGGGCGACCGACGCCTTCAGCGCCTCGGCCGAGCGGGACAGTTCGTGCACCATCAGCGCAGTAGAACGGGTGCCCTCGCCGGTCAGCTCGGTGACGGAGAAGATGTGCTGGATGTTCGACGCCACCTCATTGGCTGAAGCTGCTTCGCTCAACGCCTGCGTCGAGATCTGGGCGATCAGCCCGTCCAGACGGCGTGACACCGTGTCGATCTCCTGCAGCGCCGCACCGGCCGCGTCGGACAGCTTGGTACCGGCCACCACGCCCACCGTTGAGCGCTCCATCGCGGCCACCGCGTCATGGGTGTCGGTCTGAATGGTCTTGACCAGGGCGGCAATCCGCCGCGTCGCGTCGCCGGAGCGTTCTGCCAGGCGCTGCACTTCTTCGGCCACGACCGAAAAGCCGCGACCCGCCTCGCCGGCCGAAGCGGCCTGAATGGCGGCGTTCAGCGCCAGCACATTGGTCTGCTCGGTGATGTCCGAAATCAGCTCGGTGATCTCGCCGATTTCTTGTGAACTTTCACCCAGACGCTTGATGCGCTTGGAAGTTTCCTGGATGTGCTCGCGGATCGAGTTCATGCCGGAAATATTGTTCTGCATCGCCTGCAGGCCCGACTCGGCCGCCTGCCGTGATTGCCGCGCCACATGGGCAGTTTGCTGCGCCTGCGCCGACACATCATTGATGCGTCCCGCCATTTGCAGCACCGCCTCGCCGGTGGCGCGAATCTCATGCAACTGCTCGTTCGATGCGGCCAGCAAGTCGGTGGAAGTCTGGTCCACCTTGCCGGTCGTGTCGGTCACCCGAGCCGCCGTGGCCTGCACCTGGCCCACCAGATTGCGCAACTCTTCCACGGTGTAGTTGACCGAGTCGGCAATCGCGCCGGTGATGTCTTCGGTGACCGTCGCCTGCTGCGTCAGGTCGCCTTCGGCCACCGACTGCAACTCGTTCATCAGCCGCAAAATCGCGGCCTGGTTGGCGTCGTTGACCCGCTTGGCCTGCTGCTCCTGCGCCTCGGCATCGGTCTTGCGCAATTCAGCGGCTGAAGCGCGGCTGGCCTGGTCGGACACATAAAGCCGCAGAAAGCCCAGTGCGCCGCCGATCAAGGCAGCCAGCGAGGCCAGCATCAGCAGAACCAGCCAAAGGCTGATGCCGCCGGCGTCTTCCAGTTCCTGGGCGGTTTGTTCCAGGCCTTTGCGCAGTGGCTCGCTGTCGGCCAGGATGCTGGTCTGCGCCTCACGCGCGGCCACCAGCGATTGCAAGTTGCCCAAAATTGCCGAGGCTTGGGTACGGGTCTGCTCGTACTGAGTCAGCAAGGTGTTCAGCCGCTCGCGCAGTTGCGGGTCCTTGGCACCGGCCAGTCGCAACTCGGGGCTGCCGCTGAGCAGGGCTTCAGTGATGAGCTTGAACGAGGCCAAGTCTTTGCCGAGCAGGAACACCGCCTCGGGGCTGACGCCGTCTTGCGTCAGGAATTCATTCGCGCTTTTGCCAATGCGCTGGGTCAGCATCACCAACTGGCCGACGGCAGAAATCTCGGCGGCCGAACCGTTTTGCTGCAAGGCCTGCGAAGCCACCGCCTCGGCGCTTTCAAGCAGATCGCTCGACTGCCGGTTGATCGCGCGAAGCGCCTGGCCAACCTGGGTCAGCACCTTTTCCTGGGACTGCACCAGCTTGCCGTTTTTATCGGCGCGCTGCACCAGCGGGGCAATGCCTTCCAGGGTGGCCTGGACATTGGCCGGCGCAATGGCCAACGGGCCGTTGCCGGTGCGCAGGTTATCCACCACGCTGGTCAGGCTGGTCACGCTTTCCTTCACCTCAACAAACGCGCCGGGGCTGCCGACCAAGGCGGAAGAGACTGACTTTGCCAAGCGCTGCGATTGCATCAGGGCCTGGCCCGCTGCACGCACCTGTGCACCGCTTCGCGAGGCGCTGACCAGGCTCAAGACCACGGCTACCACCGTCCCCAACAAGCCCAGCACCACCAACGCCGTCAGCAACAACTGACGCTGACGCAAGCTGCTGACCTTGGGCACCGAGGCGGGCGGTCCGGCCACATCAGACAAATTGCCGACGACGGTGGAGGACGCAAAGTTCGAGCCTTGCGAGGTTTCGGCAAATTCGATGCTCGAAAGTTCGGTCGGCACGCCCTCGGAAATAATCGACGCAGAGTGCGGCGGCAGCTTCATCGTCGGCTCATCCTCGCGCATCAGCCGGTTGGCATCGTCGGCACGAAACACGCTGTGCGCTTGGTCGCCAGGTTCGCCGGGCTCAGCTTTGGCATCGGTCGCACCGATGTTTTTGATCTTGTCCAAAAAGCTCATCTCACCCTCGTCTTGTGGTCGGTCATCGTGTGGCTCGTCAGGAATGTCAGGGTCACTGCACAACCCTCAGGAATTGCGCATGTCTGACCAGCGCCTCCAGGTCGATTTGTTGCCAGAGCTGGCCGGCCGCATCGCGCATGCGAGGGCCAGCGAATTTGGGTTGAGCCACAGCGCCCTGCGACAGCGCAGGCACTTCCAGCGTCAATTGTTCGTCACTGCGCAGGCCCATCAGGCGGTCCACCAGCAGCGCACAGTTGATGTTCAGCTCGGGGTTGAGCGACACCAACCGTGTTTGTCCCGCATCGGCGCGCGCTACGGCACCGTCGCGCAGGCCCAAGAACACCGCCAGATCCACCACCGTGAACAAGCCGCCCCGCAGGTTCGCCACACCCGCCATCCAGGGCTGGGCATAGGGCACCGCCTTGAGCGGCACCGGGGTAAAGATCTCGGCCGCCTGCTTGAGCGAAAACAGCAAACCCAGGCCCGCACATTCCACCGCCAGCCAACTGGCCACCTGCGTCTGATCGCGGGCAGCCTGCATGCGCTGCGCCAGCCGCTGTTGCAGTTCCCGCAGAGCTTGCTTATTGCTCATTAGGTTTAACCCAGGGCCTTGATCTTGGCCAGCAACTCTTCGGCCTTGACCGGTTTGACGACATAGTCGCTGGCACCTTGGCGCATGCCCCAGACCTTGTCGGTTTCCTGGTTCTTGCTGGTGCACATGATGACGGGCACGTCGGTAAAGCGGGCGTCGCGGGTGATGGTGCGGGTCAGCTGAAAACCGTTCTGGCCGGGCATCACCACGTCCATCAGGATCAGGTCGGGCTTTTCTTCGGCCAGACGTTTCAGGGCCTCTTCACCATTTTCGGCGGTGCGCACCTGAAAGCCACGCTTGAGCAGGATCTCGCTCAAGTAATGCAGCTCGGTCTTCGAATCGTCAACCAACAGAATTTTTTGAATCGGCATGGCAGCTCCTAACGCGGGCACGGCAGGCGGCTTAGACGCTCGCCGTCGGGTGAGACTCAGGCAATGCGCCGGTGCGTTTGCACGGCCAGCAGCAGTTGGTCTTTGGTGAAGGGCTTGGTCAGATAGTCTTGCGAGCCCACCATGCGGCCGCGCGCCTTGTCGAACAAGCCGTCCTTGCTCGACAGCATGATGACCGGCAGGCCGGCAAACTGTGGGTTGCGTTTGATGATGGCGCAGGTTTGGTAACCATCGAGCCGCGGCATCAAGATGTCACAGAAGACCAAGTCGGGCTGGTAATCGCTGAGCTTGGCCAGCGCATCGAACCCGTCTTCGGCCAGCACCACCTGGTGGCCACCCTGCTTGAGAAAAATTTCGGCACTGCGGCGAATCGTGTTGCTGTCGTCAATCACCAGCACGCGCATGACTGCGGCACCGTTTGCATCGACATGGGCAGCAATTTTGGGCGGGTCTTGCAGGTTCAAACCTTGGTCTCCTCACGGGCGGTCGATCTTGCGCTGGCGGCCAGCCGCAGTTGCTGTGCGATCTAAGACGCTTAGATACGCACCATCTCGAAGTCTTCTTTTCGAGCGCCGCATTCGGGGCAGACCCAATTCATGTCGACATCGGCCCAGGCGGTGCCCGGTGCAATGCCGTGTTCGGGGTCGCCTGTGGCTTCGTCGTACATCCAGCCACAGATCAGGCACATCCAGGTACTTGCTTCAGTCACGGTGGGATTTGTTTGCTAACTACAATGGGAAAGATTGTAGCCACGCCCTGTACCCCCGAAGCTGAGTGATTACGCAGGGATATGCCGCCCAAGTCGGCCGATCGATGCGCTGATCGCCCAAGCTGACCAGCCTGGAGCGTGACGAAATGCCGCCAGCGGCCTGCTCCCGTCGAATTTCTGCCTTGCGCCGCACACCATGCCCAAACCCGCACCGCCTGCCCCACCTGCCGCCCTGATGCCTGATAGCGCGGCCCTGACCCTGGACGAGCAAGACGAGGAGTCTCCCGCCCCGGCCTGTGTGATGTGCTTCAACGCCAATGACGCCAGCGGCGCGGGTGGCGTGGGGGGCGATGTGGCCACCATCGCGGCGATGGGCGCACATTGCCTGCCCGTGGTCACCTCCATCGTGCTGCGCGACACGGCCGAAATATTCGAGCAGGTCACGCTTGACGCCGACACCATCGCCGAGCAGGCCCGCCATATTCTTGAAGACGTGCCCATCACCGCCTGGAAGGTCGGCTTCCTGGGCAGCGCCGAGGGCATCAGCGCGGTGGCCGAGGTGTTGAGCGACTACCCCGACGTGCCCCTGGTCGCCTATTTGCCCAGCGTCGCCTGGCTCGATGAAGAGCAGCAGCAAAGCTATCTCGACGCCTTCCGCGAGCTGATCCTGCCGCAAGCCCATGTGCTGGTCGGCAACCACAAGACGCTGACCGACTTTTTGCTGCCCGACTGGGACAACGACCGCCCCGCCTCGCCGCGCGAACTGGCTGTCTCGGCCGCGCAGGCGGGCACCGGCCATGTGCTGGTGACCGGCATTGCCCTGCCCAACCAGTTCGTGGACAACGTGCTGGCCACCTCGCAGGGCCCGATCACCGGCGAAAAGTTCGAGCGCTTTGAGGTCAGCTTCATCGGCGCGGGCGACACCCTGTCGGCCGCGCTGGCTGCCTTGCTGGCCGTCGGCACCGAGATCCACGCCGCTGTCGGTGAGGCCCTGTCCTTCCTCGACCAGGCGCTGGATGCCGGCTTTCGGCCCGGCATGGGCAATGTGCTGCCCGACCGTTTTTTCTGGGCCCTGCCCTCTGACGAAGACGACGAACTGCCCGGCGAAGAAGCGCCCGCGCTTTCGCTTGAAGAAACCCCGCCCGCGCGCCCGCCGCGCCGCATGCACTGAGCTCCCCCATGTCCAGCAATCAAGCTTTGTTTGAACGCGCCCAGCGCGTCATCCCTGGCGGCGTCAATTCGCCCGTCCGCGCCTTTCGTGCCGTTGGCGGAACGCCGCGCTTCATTACCCGCGGTGAAGGCGCCTACATCGTCGACGCTGAAGGCAAGCGCTACATCGACTACATCGGTTCCTGGGGTCCGATGATCCTCGGTCATGGCCACCCGGCCGTGCTCGACGCCGTCATCAGCGCCGCCCGCGAGGGCTTCAGCTTCGGCGCGCCGACCGAGCGCGAGATCGAGTTGGCCGAAGAAATCCTCAAGCTCGTGCCCAGCATGGAGCAGGTGCGCCTGGTGTCATCGGGCACCGAGGCAGCGATGAGCGCCATCCGGCTGGCGCGCGGTGCCACCGGCCGCAGCAAATTCATCAAGTTCGAGGGCTGCTACCACGGCCATGCCGATG
>JBBQKT010000154.1:0-8490 GCA_038327205.1 Burkholderiales bacterium
CAGGCGCCAGAAAGCCGACAGTCACGAGCGCCCGCCTATATGCTGCGAAGCCGAAATTCGGGGCTAGGCCGATGGGTGCCGATCGAACCCGACAGGCCGGCTGGCTGCAAGCGCCAAGATTGGCATTGAAGGATGTCCGCAGCGCTTGTCGGCGACCACTCACGCCCCGGGATCTTGACGACGATTCACCGGGCCTGCAGGCAGAATCCAGATCGAGGCGAGCCTGGCGTCAGGCCTGCCGGCAAGCCAACCTTGAAGAATGGAACAGCATCAATGGCACTGACGAAGAAGGGCGAGTTCTGGTACGGGACGACGTCAGGCGACACCCAGGCCGAGCTGCGCAGCTACAGCATTGCGAATCGACATGAGGCCGTCCGCTTTGCTGCGTCCAAATGCGATTGCGGATGCCGGACCTTCGCGCTGCGGACCGATGAGGAAGCCGGCGTCGCAATCCGCACCTGCACCGACTGCGGGCAGGAACACCTGATGGGCGACAGCGCGGACTACGTTGAAGAAGCCGTGCCCGAGGCGCACGAGTGCGTGTGCGAGAACGAGGTGTTCGAGCTGATGTCCGGCGTGTCCGTGGTCGAAGGCACACATGACGTTCGCTGGTACTACATCGCCTGCCACTGCGTGGAGTGCAATCTGGTCGCGGTCTTCGCAGACTGGCCGTGTGAAGCGGGTGATGCGGCGGCCTTCCTCGCCAAGACCTGAGCGGCCGAACCCCGCAGACGGCAGAGATCAGGCTCGCAGGCTTGGGGTCACCCTGTCCGAAAGCCGCCGTTGACGGCTTGCCGTTCCTGGCCGCACCCAGCCCGCCCGCGAGCTTGGCCCACTGCTTCGCTTTGGACCGGTAATTGCGCGGCATGGCAGGCGAGCAGGATGGGCAGGATGGGCAGGAGTTACAGCGCATCGACGCGGTCAAAGTCCAGCGGCGCGACCTGCCAGCCGATCTTGGGCATGACCTGCAAAAACCCCTCGCGCTGCAGCGGTTGCCCGGCATCAGCACGAAGTCAAAAAAGCTAATCTGCTCGCGATTGATGCCGGGCTGGCGGGGGATTGACTGACGGCCTTCTTGCGCCGGTGCGCCGCTTGAATCAATTCACGTCAAAAGCGAGCGTGATGAAGCGGCTGTCCCACTGATCGGGGTTGTCGGCCGCAATTCGCAGGTCGGTGCCGCGCAGCAGCCAGCGGCCGGGCGCGGGGGCGGTGGTGCGCACCGTGCCTTGCGCGTCGGTGCGCAGCCACAGGCCAGGGCCGGGTGCCGTGCCGCGCAGTTCCACCGCAAAGTCGGCCAGCGGCTGACCATCGCGCAGCACCTGGAACACCAGCGCGTCGCCGCTGCGCACCGCCTGCAGGCCGCTGAGCATCAGCACATCCAGCCCCATGCCGCTGGGCTGAGGCGCCAAGGCCTTGTCAGTGGCCGCACCGGCAAACTCGATGCGCGCATTTTTGACGTAGCGCTCCCGCCAGCTCAGCCCCCGCGCTGCCATGGCGGCCCAAAGGTCACGGGTGGCCTGCGGCGGGTTGATCTCGTCCAGGTAGATGGCAATCTTGTCGGCTGCAATCTCGATCTCGAAGGGCATGGACTGTGCCCAGCACGACACCGGCCCGGTGCCGGGGGCCTGCGCCATCAGCAGCAGCGATTTGGCGGCCATGGCCACGCCTTGCAGGGCCAGCGCCTTGCCGTCTTGCCAGCAGCCATGCAGGGGCAGATAGCGCAGGTCCATCGGGAATTCGAGCAGCGGAAACTGGTTGCCCGTGCCCAGCGCCATCAGCAGGCGGCTGGGCTGTTGTTTGTTCAGCTGTTGCTGATTTCGGGCCTCGAACCAGGTGTCATGGGCCAAGGCGGCGCTGGCGGGCAGCAGCGCCAGTAACAGGGCTAGAAACGGGGCAACGAGGTGGCGGCGGTGGGCATGCAGGCTCATGGTTGGGCATGGTAGCCGCGCGCCACCTTGCCGATGCAGGCCGCTGCGACAATTCAAGCCCCGCCCACTGTGACCCGAGCCTTCCCTCATCATGCGCAAACCTCTTGGAACCCCGCTCTCCCCGTCCTCCACCCGCGTGATGCTGCTTGGCAGCGGCGAACTGGGCAAGGAGGTGCTGATCGCCCTGCAGCGCCTGGGTGTCGAGACCATCGCGGTGGACCGTTATGCCAACGCGCCCGGCCAGCAGGTGGCCCACCATGCGCACACGATCACGATGAGCGACCCGGCCCAGTTGCGTGCGCTGATCGAGGCCGAGCGGCCCGATCTGGTGGTGCCCGAGATTGAGGCGATTGCCACCGCCGAGCTGCAGGCGCTGGAAGACGCCGGCATCGTCCGCGTGATCCCGACTGCCCGCGCCGCGCGGCTGACGATGGACCGCGAAGGCATCCGCTGCCTGGCCGCTGAAACCCTGGGCCTGCCGACCAGCCCCTACAAGTTCTGCAACTCGCAGGCCGAGCTGCAGACGGCCATCGACACCGTGCCGGGCATCGGCTATCCCTGCATCGTCAAGCCGGTGATGAGCAGCTCGGGCAAGGGCCAGAGCAAGATCGACGGGCCGGCCGATGTGGCCAAAGCCTGGGATTGCGCGATGGCCGGCGGCCGGGTCAGCCACGGCCGCGTGATCGTTGAGGGCTTCATCGACTTCGACTACGAAATCACCCTGCTGACCGTGCGCGCGCTGAACGCCGCCGGCCAGGTCGAGACGCAGTTTTGCGAGCCGATCGGCCATATCCAGGTCAGCGGCGATTACGTTGAAAGCTGGCAGCCACACCCGATGAGCGCAGCGGCCTTGACCCGTGCCCGCGAGATCGCCAAGACCATCACCGACGACCTCGGCGGCCAGGGCCTGTTTGGCGTCGAGCTGTTCGTCAAGGGCGACGAGGTCTGGTTCAGCGAGGTCAGCCCCCGCCCGCATGACACCGGCATGGTGACGATGATCACCCAGTGGCAAAACGAGTTTGAGCTGCATGCCCGCGCCATCCTCGGCCTGCCGGTCAGCACCGCGCTGAAGAGCCCGGGCGCCAGCGCGGTGATCTACGGCGGCGTCGATGCCATGGGCGTGGTGTTTGACGGCGTGGCCGAGGCGCTGGCCGAGCCCGGCACCGAGCTGCGCCTGTTCGGCAAGCCCGAGAGCTTCGTCAAGCGCCGCATGGGCGTGGCCCTGGCCTTTGATGCTGATGTGGATGCGGCGCGGGCCAAGGCCAAGCGGGCGGCGGCCAAGGTGAAGCCGCGCCGTGCATGAAGCGGCTTGAAACAAGCTGAAACGCCCATGCATCCAATTCCTGGCGAGCACCGTAAGTAGGTCACCAAGGCAGAGCGAAAACTCTGGCCGAGGTCATCAAGACCGACCGATCTACTGTTCTCAACGCAAGCCAAGGAATCCTTTCATGAAGCTCAAGCAATTTGCCGCCGTCACCCTCAGCGCTGTTCTGGCAACCGCCGCGTTCACGGCCTCCGCCCAGGTGATGGTCGGCGGCGCTTCGATGTATCCGACCAAGGACATCATCGACAACGCCGTCAACTCCAAAGACCACACCACCCTGGTTGCTGCCGTCAAGGCCGCCGGGCTGGTTGAAACCCTCAAGGGCCCCGGCCCGTTCACCGTCTTCGCACCGACGAATGCCGCTTTTGCAGCCCTGCCCGCCGGCACGGTTGACAACCTGCTCAAGCCCGAGAACAAGCCCACCCTGACCAAGATCCTGACCTACCACGTGGTGGCCGGCAAGATGGACGCTGCGGCGCTGTCCAAGGCCGTCATGGCCGGTGGTGGCAAGGCCACGATGAAGACCGTCTCTGGCGGCATGCTGACCGTGACCGCCACCCCAGCGGCCAAGGGCGGCGCGGTGATGGTGACCGATGAATCCGGCGGCACCGCGACCGTGACGATTGCCGACGTGATCCAGTCCAACGGCGTGATCCACGTCGTCGACAAGGTGCTGCTGCCCAAGTAAGCGCAGCGTACTGACCACTGTCACGGCGGCGTGGTACAAATTTTCTTCGCCAACCACCCCGCCGCCTGAACCGTGCACGCCCTGACCCGTTTGCCAACGCCACCCGCTGCCTCGCCGCAGCGGGTGGCGTTGCGCTGGGTAGCCGGCCTGGTGCTGCTGTGCCTGCTCATGCAGGCGCTGCTGATCCCGGCCCAGCGCATCAATGAGCGGACGCACTTTCATCTGAGCAGCAACGGCAGCAGCGCTTGGACGGCGCCCACGCCGAGCCAGAGCGTGGCGCGCGCCGTGTTTGCGCATCGCCGCGATGTTGGCAGTGCTGCGGCCCACGACGAAGCGCTGGCCCATCAACACACTGCTCTGCAAGACCATGACCACGGCGCGCGAGCCGATGTGGTCTATGTCGGCGATCAAGAAACGCCGGCTGCCAGCCACCATGCAGCCGGCAGCAAACGTCTGCTGCTCGACCAAGACGGGCTGTGGGCCGCCTTGCTGGCGGTCATTGCCATCAGCGTCGCCCGAGTTGCCCACGTCAACGCCACCGCGCATGTCGGCACGCGCAACGAGCTGCCACTGGAACGGCCACCTCGCTTCTGACGCGAGCAGTCTTTCCTTCGCACGATCTGTGCGCTCGTTGATCGAATGACAGCCCGCCGTCCCGCTGTGGACGGCGGCGTGGAGACCGTCTTGAAGAACCCCCCTCAGTCCCGTTTCACGCCCTCCTTGCTGGCGCTGAGCGCCGCCGCTGCCTGCATGTCCGCGGCCTACGCCGGTGGCGAGCAGCAGCTGCAAAAAGTCGTCGTCACCGGCGCGGCCAGCAGCTTGGTCGGCGAGGCCGATTCGGCCAATGTCGGCACCGTCACGCAAAAGCAGTTGGAAGCCCGCACCGTCTACCGGCCCGGCGAGCTGCTCGAAGCCGCACCCGGCCTGGTCGTCAGCCAGCACAGCGGCGAGGGCAAGGCCAACCAGTTCTACCTGCGCGGCTTCAACCTTGACCACGGCACCGACCTGCGCACCACCGTCGACGGCATGCTGGTCAACCAGCGCAGCCACGGCCACGGCCAGGGCTGGACCGACCTGAACTTTCTGATCCCCGAACTGGCCACCGGCCTGCAATACAAAAAAGGCCCGTACTACGCCAGCGAGGGCGACTTTTCCTCGGCCGGTGCGGTCGAGATCAGCTATGCCGATGGATTGCCCGCCGGCATCGCCAACTTCGGCCTGGGCGAGAACGGCTACCGCCGCCTGCTGCTGGCCGATTCGCCGCTCGTCGGCAATGGCAAGCTGCTCTATGCGCTGGAGGCGATGCACAACGATGGCCCCTTCACCCAACCGGACGATTACCGCAAGGTCAACGGCGTCTTGCGCTACGCAGTGGGCGACCGGGCCAACGGCTGGAACGTCAGCGGCATGGCCTACAAGGCCAGGTGGAATTCGACCGACCAGATCCCGCTGCGCGCGGTGGAGGCGGGGAAGCTCGGCCGCTTCGACGCCATCGACCCGAGCGACGGCGGCGAGTCGCATCGCTACAGCCTCTCCGGCGCCTGGCGCACCAGCACGGCCACGACAACGACCGAGGTCAATGCCTATGTCGCGCACTGGAGGCTCGATCTGTTTTCCAACTTCAGCTACTTCCTCGACAACCCGGTCGACGGGGACCAGTTCAATCAGCCCGATCGCCGCGCGATGACCGGCGTCAACATGCGCCATGGTTGGTCGGCCGAGCTGATGGGCCGGCCGGTGGAGAACCAGGTCGGCGTGCAGTTCCAGAACGACAACATCTTCAACGCCTTACGCAACACCAAGGCGCGCCAGGTGCTGTCCACCACGCGCGAGGACCACATCGTCGAGCGCAGTGTCGGCGTCTGGTTCGACAACACGGTGCGCTGGACGCCCGTCTTCCGCAGCGTCGCCGGCCTGCGCGCCGATCGCTATCAGTTCGATGTCAACAGCGACCTGGCCGCCAACTCCGGCAAGCGCAATGCCAGCATCGTCAGTCCCAAGCTCAACCTGATCTTCGGCCCCTGGGCCAAGACCGAGTTCTATTTGAATCTGGGGCAAGGCTTCCACAGCAACGATGCGCGCGGCAGCGTCATCAAGATCGACCCCAAGACCGGCGATGCGGCCGACGCGGTCACGCCGCTGGCCCGCGCCAAGGGCTTTGAGCTGGGCCTGCGCACCTCGCTGCTGCCGGGGCTGCAGACGTCCTTGTCGGTCTACCGGCTGGACATCGCCTCCGAGCTGATCTTCGTCGGCGATGCCGGCACCACCGAAGCCGGCCGACCGAGCCGACGCGTCGGCTTCGAGCTGGCCAATTACTACAAGCTCGACGACTGGCTGACCGTCGACGCCGACCTGGCTTTCGCCCGTGCCCGCTTCAAGGACGCAGCAGCCGAAGGCGAGCGCATTCCCGGTGCCGTCGAAGGTGTGGCGTCATTGGCCCTTGCCGTCGACAAGCTCGGCCCCTGGTTCGGCGCGCTGCAGTTCCGCTACTTCGGCCCGCGCCCGCTGCTGGAAGACAACTCGGTGCGTTCCAGGGCCACATCGACGATCAACGCCCGCATCGGCTACAACATCGGCCCGACCTTGAAGCTGGAGTTGGAGGTCTTCAACCTGAGCAACCGCAAGGCCTCCGCCATCGATTACTACTACGCCTCGCGCCTGCCCGGCGAGCCAGCCTCGGGGGTGAACGACATCCACTTGCACCCGATCGAGTCGCGGTCGGTGCGCGTGTCCTTGAACGCGAGCTTCTAAGCCAGGCCGAAGCCCGGCGCCTTGCAACAAGTACGTCTCGGTGGTCACCGTTGCCGGCGAGTCGCTCATCGGCACCCCGCTGAAGGAGTTGCTCGGCCGGCTGGACCCGACCCAGTTCTGGCAGATCCACCGCGCCACCATGGTGAACGTCAACGAGATCCGCAGCGTCGGCCGCGGACTCGCGGGCCGCATGACGCTTGCGCTCAAGCAGCGCCCCGAAGCCCTGCCCGTCGGCCCGAATGACACCCACTTGTTCAAGCAACTCTAGGCTCCGTGACCGAGGCACAAGCGTTCGCTTGCCAGAGCTGGCGGTTGGCGCCAAGACACAAGCCTCAGGCGCTGTGCAGGCCGATGACCCGGCTCAGCGGTCAGGCCTGATGCCGGTCCTCAGCGGCCTGAGCAGCTCACTCAGCCCGTTGTGGTCGATCTCATGCATCAGCGCCAGCAGCCGGCCGATCTCGCTTTTGGGGAAGCCCTCGCGCGCAAACCAGTTCAGATACGTGCCCGGCAGGTCGGCCAGCAGGACGCCCTTGTGCTTGCCAAAGGGCATGGCCAAGGTGACCAGCTTGCTCAGATCGTCGGGCTTCATGGCGGGGGCGAAGACAATTGGGCCTTGACGCCGTACAGCGCCAGCAGGCCCAGCACATGGCCGATGGCCACGCCGGGTTCGCCCGCTTCAATCCGGGCGATGGTCTGCACATGCACGCCCAGTCGCGCCGCCGCCGCAGCCTGGCCCTCGCCGGCGCTGGTGCGCGCGAGTTTGGCGGCGGCGCCCATGTCCTTGATCGCCTGGAGGGCGGCGCCGTCGATGTCGGCTGAAATTCGTTTGCCTTGGGCCATGGCCGGATTGTCGCTGTACGCTTGGCCGATCATCACCAAGTTGGCCTCATCATGACAACACGCATCCCCGCCACCCTCATCCCCGGCGACGGCATCGGCCCCGAAATCGTCGATAGCGCCCTGGCGGCGCTCGACGCCTTGAACGCCCCGTTTGACTGGGACCGCCAGGTGGCCGGCCTCGGCGGCGTTGCAGCGCACGGCGACCCGCTGCCCAAGGCCACGCTGGACAGCATCCGCCGCACGCGGCTGGCGCTCAAGGGGCCACTGGAAACACCGTCCGGCGGCGGCTACCGCTCGTCGAACGTGCGGCTGCGCGAGGAGTTCCAGCTGTTCGCCAATGTGCGCCCGGCGCGCACCCTGATTCCCGGCGGCCGCTACGACAATATCGATCTGCTGGTGGTGCGCGAGAACCTCGAGGGCCTCTACATCGGCCATGAGCATTACGTGCCGATCGATGGCGACCCGCATGCCGTCGCCATGGCCACCGGCATCAACACCCGCCAGGGCAGCCGCCGCCTGCTGGAGCACGCGTTCGAGTTGGCCATCGCGACCGGCCGCAAGAAGGTGACCATCGTCCACAAGGCCAACATCATGAAGGCGCTGACCGGCCTGTTCCTGGAGACGGGCGTGGAGCTGTGGGAGCGCAAGTACAAGGACAAGATCGCGCTCGACACCGTCATCATCGACGCCTGCGCGATGAAACTGGTGCTCAACCCCTGGCAGTTCGACATGCTCGTCACGACCAACCTGTTCGGCGACATCCTGTCCGACCTGGTGGCCGGTCTGGTGGGTGGCCTGGGCATGGCGCCGGGCGCCAATATCGGCGCCGACGCGGCCATCTTCGAGGCGGTGCATGGCTCCGCACCCGACATCGCCGGCAAGGGGCTGGCCAACCCGACCGCGCTGCTGCTGGCCGCCGCGATGATGCTCGATCACTGCAAGCTGGGCGAGCTCGCGAC
>JBBQKT010000155.1:0-8394 GCA_038327205.1 Burkholderiales bacterium
CAGCCGCGTCGGCTTGGCCTCGCGCAGCATCTTCTGCATGCCGCTCGATTCAAACTGGAACACGCTCTCGGTCAGGCCGTCGGCGAACAGCTTGTAAACGCGTCGGTCATCGAGCGGAATCGTCTCCCAGCTGAAGTCCTGCCGATCGGGATAGCGGGCCTTGATGAAGTTCTTCGCCAGCTCCAGAATCGTCAGCGTCGCCAGACCCAAGAAGTCGAACTTGACCAGGCCGATCGCCTCGACGTCGTCCTTGTCGAACTGGCTCACCGCACTGGTCGAACCGGGCTGCTGGTACTGCGGGCAGAAGTCGGTGATCTTGCCCGGCGCGATCAGCACGCCACCGGCATGCATGCCGATATTGCGCACCATGCCCTCGACGCGGGCGGCCAGCTTGAGCAACTCGGCCACCTCTTCTTCATTGCGCTCGCGCTCTTCCAGTTCGGGCGCTTCGAGGCGGGCGTAGATCAGCTTGTCATCGGGTTTTTCAGGCACACGGGCCAGGGTCACCGTCTTGCCCGGCGGGGCGGGAATCAGCTTGGCGATGCTGTCGACCTGGCCATAGCCCATGCCCAGCACCCGGCCGATATCGCGCAACGCGGCCTTGGCCGCCATCGTGCCGAAGGTGGCGATCTGGCTGACGGCGGAGCGCCCGTATTTGTCCTTGACGTAATCGATCACCCGGTCGCGGTTGCCCTGGCAGAAGTCGATGTCGAAGTCGGGCATCGAGACCCGTTCGGGGTTCAAAAATCGCTCGAACAGCAGCTTGTATTTCAGCGGATCGAGGTCGGTGATCTTGAGCGCATAAGCCACCAACGAACCGGCCCCCGAACCCCGGCCCGGCCCGACCGGGCAGCCATTGTTCTTGGCCCACAAAATGAAGTCCGAAACGATCAAGAAGTAGCCGGGGAAGCCCATCTTGATGATGGTGTTCAGCTCGAATTCCAAGCGTTCAACATAGGTGGGCCGCTGCGCCTCGCGCTGCGCCGCGTCGGGGAACAGCATCAGCAGCCGGTCTTCCAGGCCTTCATGGGAGGTGTGGCGGAAATAGTCGTCCGGCGTCATCTGCACGCCGTTCACCAGCGGCGTTGGAAAGTCGGGCAGCTGCGGCTTGCCCAGCACCAGGGTCAGCGAGCAGCGGCGGGCAATCTCGACCGTGTTGGCGATTGCTGTCGGGATGTCGGCAAACAGCGCCTCCATCTGCGCCTGCGGGCGGAACCACTGGCCGGGCAAAAAGCGCTTGATCCGCTTGGGGTTGGCCAGCGTTTCGCCTTCGGCCACGCAGACGCGGGCCTCGTGCGCATCGAAATCTTCCTCGGCCAGGAACTGCACCGGGTGGGTGGCCACCACCGGCAACTTCATCTCGGCTGCGAAGGGCACGCTGGCCTGCACCAGGGCCTCCTGGCCCGGCAGACCGGCGCGTTGCAGCTCGATGTAGAAACGCTGCGGAAAGATGGCGGTGAAGCGCGCCGCC
Organism: Burkholderiales bacterium; assembly: GCA_038327205.1. Classification (GTDB taxonomy): domain Bacteria; phylum Pseudomonadota; class Gammaproteobacteria; order Burkholderiales; family Burkholderiaceae_C; genus Paucibacter_A. Next base: position 1,472 of record JBBQKT010000155.1, read on the forward strand.
CAATCGCACGCCCGCGGCTTGTCGCCTGCCAGCAAGGCCTGTCCCAGACCGCCAAATTGCGCGCCACTCAGGCAGATCAACCCCTCGTTCAGCTCGGCCAGCCATTCCCAGGTCAGGCAGGCCTGGTTGCGCTGGACGTTTTGAATCCAGGCCCGCGACAGCAACTCGCACAGGTTCAGATAGCCCTGCTTGTTCTGCACCAGCAGCAGCATGCGCGAAGGGTTTTTATCGGAGCCCTCGGGGGCCAGCCAGCAGTCGGCACCGAGCAGGGGCTTGATGCCCTTTTTGCGGGCGGCGCTGTAGAACTTGATGCCGCCGAACAGGTTGGCGAGATCGCTGATCGCCAGTGCGATTTGGCCGTCCTTGGCCGCCGCGGCAACCGCGTCGTCGATTCTCAGGGTGCCGTCAACGACGGAAAACTCGGTGTGGGTGCGCAGATGTACAAAAGCCATCGCGCAATTGTAGGCAGGGCACCACAGCGCGCAGGTATGCTTTGCCGCTATGAGAAAACCCTTGAGCACACTGCTTGCCGTCGGGCTGATTGCCCTGCCAGTCGCGGTGCTCAGCGCAGACATCGGTCAAGGTGCAAAACAAGGCGCAAAACAAGCGGTAAGAACAAACGGCAAAAGGCCGCCGGCCAAGGTTCAAGCCGCCAAGCCCGCGCCCCGCACGGCGGCCGAGATCATGGCGCAGTCGCCCGACGCCGACTGGCGCGGCTTGGATGCCGAAAACACCGTGCTGATGGAGTTGAGTCATGGGCCTAACGCGGGCCAAGTCATCATCGAGCTGGCACCCCGCTTCGCCCCGCGCCACGCTGCCAACATCCGCGTCCTGGCTGCCGGCGGCTTCTACGATGGCCTCGCCGTCGTGCGGGTGCAGGACAACTTCGTCACCCAATGGGGCGACCCGAATGGCGACGACGCGCCGCTGGCCAAATCACTGGGCAAAGCCGACGCGAAGTTGCCGGCCGAATTCTCCATCCCGCTCAAGGGGCTGCCGCTGACCAAGCTGCCCGATGTTGATGGCTGGGCGCCGGTGACCGGCTTTGTCGATGGTTTTCCTGTCGCGGCCAATCCCAAGACCGGCCAGGCTTGGCTGGCCCATTGCTACGGCATGGTGGGCGCGGGCCGCAGTGATGCGGCTGATTCGTCCACCGGCGCCGAGCTGTACGCCGTCATCGGCCAAGGCCCGCGTGCGCTGGACCTGAACATTACTGTCGTGGGCCGCGTGCTCAAAGGCATGGATTTGCTGGCCAGCCTGCCGCGCGGCGGCCCGAACATGGGCTTCTACGAGAAGCCTGAGCAGCGCACCAGCATCAGCCGCACCCGTTTGATGTCCGATGTGCCCGCCGCCGAACGCCCCGCCCTGCAAGTGCTGCGCACCGACAGCGCCACCTGGGCCGCGCTGCTGGACGCCCGCCGCAACCGCACCGGCTGGTATGTTCACAGCCCCCAACATATTGAAATTTGCAGCGCATCGGTGCCCACCAGGCCCGCGAAATAGCCACAAATGAGGCAGACCGCCACCGCATGGTGCGCCGGGAACCGGTTTGGGGCACTGAAGCTGGTGCAGTTTTTGCGAGAGTGATTGGTCGACTGATTGATTGAATGATTGAGTGAATGAGCAGGAGAGCCGTTGATGAGACCCAGCTTTGACGAAATGCACGCGGCCCTGGCCCCCACCCCCGTGGCCCGTGAGCACTACCGCAGTTATGAGCGCTGGCTGGCCGAGCAGCCGCTGGCCACCATGCGTGCACGGCGTGTCGAAGCGGAAATGATCTTCCGCCGTGTCGGCATCACCTTTGCCGTTTACGGCGAAAAAGACGATGGCGAAGGCACCGAGCGATTGATCCCGTTCGACCTGATTCCCCGCGTGATCCCGGCGCACGAGTGGCGCGAGATGGAAGCCGGCCTGCGCCAGCGCGTCACTGCGCTCAACCGCTTCATCCACGACGTCTATCACGATCAGGAAATTCTGAAGGCTGGCATCGTCCCGGCCGAACAGATCCTGCACAACGCGCAGTTCCGCCCCGAAATGATGGGCGTTGACGTGCCGCACAACGTCTACTCGCACATCGCCGGCGTGGACATCGTGCGCGCCGCCAACCCGGACGGCAGCGGCAGCTACTTCGTGCTCGAAGACAATTTGCGCGTGCCCAGTGGCGTGAGCTACATGCTTGAAAACCGCAAGATGATGATGCGGCTGTTCCCCGATCTGTTCAGCCAGCACCGCATCGCGCCGGTCGCGCATTACCCCGATTTGTTGTTGGAGACCCTGCGCCAGGTGGCGCCCCAGGGTGTGATCGACCCCACGGTGATCGTGCTGACACCGGGCATGTACAACTCGGCCTACTTCGAGCATGCGTTTTTGGCCCAGCAAATGGGGGTTGAACTGGTCGAAGGGCAGGATCTGTTTGTCGACGACGACGTCGTCTACATGCGCACCACGCGCGGCCCCAAGCGGGTGCACGTGATCTACCGCCGGCTCGACGATGACTTCCTCGACCCCAAGGTCTTCCGCGCCGACTCGACCCTGGGTTGCGCCGGCCTGGTCGGCGCCTACAAGGCTGGCAACGTCACCCTGTCCAACGGCATCGGCACCGGCATCGCGGACGACAAGTCGATCTACCCCTATGTGCCCAAGATGATCGAGTTCTATCTCGGCGAGCGGCCCATCCTGAACAATGTGCCGACCTGGCAGTGCCGGGTCAAAGAAGACCTCGACCACGTGCTGGCGAACCTGGGCGACCTGGTGGTCAAGGAAGTGCACGGGGCGGGCGGTTACGGCATGTTGGTCGGCCCGGCGGCCACCAAGGCCGAAATCGAAGACTTCCGCAAAGTGCTGATCGCCCGGCCCGACAACTACATCGCGCAACCGACCTTGAGCCTGTCCACCTGCCCTACCTATGTCGACGCCGGCATTGCGCCGCGCCATATCGACCTGCGGCCTTTTGTGCTGTCGGGCACCGAGGTGCGGATGGTGCCGGGCGGCCTGACCCGTGTGGCGCTGAAGGAGGGTTCCTTGGTCGTCAACAGCAGCCAGGGCGGCGGCACCAAGGACACCTGGGTTCTCGAAGACTGACGCGGAGCGACACGAACATGCTTTCAAGAACTGCTGACCATTTGTTTTGGCTGTCGCGCTATATGGAACGGGCCGAGAACACCGCCCGGATGCTGGACATCAATTACCAGACCTCGCTGATGCCGCAGACTGCGGCGCTGGCCGAGCAGGGCTGGGGCGGGATTTTGTCAATCTCGGAGCTGACCGCCGCCTACAAGGCACGCTACGGCACGATCAACGCGAAACATGTCAAAGCCTTCATCGTCAAAGATGAAAGCAACCCCTCGTCCATCGTCAACTGCCTGCGGGCGGCGCGCGAAAACGCCCGCGCCGTGCGCGGCACCTTGACCACCGAAGTCTGGGAAACCACCAACCAGACCTGGCTCGAATTCCAGGGCCTTTTGAAAAGCGGTTTGCTGGAGCGCGACCCCTCGGAATTGTTCGAATGGGTCAAGCTGCGCTCCCACCTGTCACGCGGTGTGGCCGTGGGCACGATGCTGCAAGACGAGGCGCTGGACTTCATGCGCATCGGCTCAATGCTAGAGCGCGCCGACAACACAGCCCGCCTGCTCGACGTGAAGTTCCATGCGGTCGAAACCACCGCCACCAGCGCCCGCGATTTCTACCACTGGTCGGCCATCCTGCGCTCGGTTTCGGCGTTCGAGATCTACCGCAAGGTTTACAGCAATGTGATCCTGCCCGACAAGGTGGCCGAGTTGCTGATCCTGCGCACGAACATGCCGCGCTCGCTCGCCTACTCGATGGACAGGCTGATCAAGAGCTTGAAGCGCGTCGGCAACTCCCAGTCGGGCGAAACTCAACGTCTGGCCGGACGGCTGCATGCCGAACTGATCTACGGCCGCATCGACGAAATTCTGGACGCTGGTTTGCACGACTTTCTGATCCAGTTCCTGGCCCGCGTCGGCGAGCTGGGTGCCGGCATCAGCCGCGACTTTCTAATGCCCGAAACCGCCTGATTCAGCGGCTGCACGGACCGAACCTTACTCAACCCCGAAGGAAGCGCCTTGTCCATCCACGTCGCGCTAAAACACGTCACCCGCTACCAATACGACCGGCGGGTCACGTTGTCGCCACAGGTGGTGCGTCTGCGCCCCGCACCGCATTGCCGCAGCACCATCCTGAGCTATTCGATGAAGGTCGAACCGGCTGACCACTTCATCAACTGGCAGCAAGACCCGTTCGCCAACTACCAGGCGCGGCTGGTGTTCCCGGAGATGACGACCGAGTTCTCGGTCACGGTCGATCTGGTCGCCGAGATGGCGGTCTACAACCCCTTCGATTTCTTCCTGGAGCCCGAGGCGCTGGAGTTTCCTTTCAGCTACAACGCCGAGCAATTGGCTGAGTTGCAGCCCTACCTGGCCACCGAACCGCCGACACCGCTGTTGGCCGCCTACCTGAAAGACATCGACCTGACGCCCCAGGTCACGATCGACTTCCTGGTCGGCCTGAACCAGCGGGTGCAGGGCGATGTGTCCTACCTGATCCGCATGGAGCCGGGCGTGCAAACGCCGGAAGAAACGCTGACCACCGGCTCCGGCTCCTGCCGCGATTCGGGCTGGCTGCTGGTGCAACTGCTGCGCCATCTGGGCCTGGCCGCGCGCTTTGCCTCGGGCTATCTGATCCAGCTCAAGTCCGATGAATTGGCGCTCGACGGCCCGAGCGGCACCGAGGTCGATTTCACCGACCTGCACGCCTGGTGCGAGGTCTATCTGCCGGGCGCCGGCTGGATCGGCCTGGACCCCACCTCGGGCCTGATGGCCGGTGAGGGCCACATCCCGCTGGCCTGCACGCCAACGCCGTCAAGCGCCGCCCCGATCAGCGGCGCGGTGGACGAAAGCGAAGTCACCTTCGAACATGAGATGTCGGTCACCCGCATCTACGAATCGCCGCGCGTCACCAAGCCGTATACCGAGGTGCAGTGGGAACACGTGCTGGCCCTGGGCGAGCAGGTCGATGCCGATCTGGAGGCCGGCGATGTGCGCCTGACCATGGGCGGCGAGCCGACCTTTGTGTCGGTGGATGACCGCGACGGCGCCGAATGGCATACCGACGCGCTCGGCCCCACCAAGCGCCTGCGCGCGCAAGACCTGGTGCACCGCCTGCGCGATGAATATGGCCAGGGCGGCTTCCTGCACTTTGGCCAGGGCAAGTGGTATCCGGGCGAGCAACTGCCGCGCTGGGCCCTGTCGATCTACTGGCGTGCCGATGGCGAGCCCTGCTGGCAGGACCCGAGCCTGTTCGCCAACGAGCGCGAAGCCCACCGCTACACCGCTGACGATGCCAAGGGCTTCATCGACGCCCTGACCACCCGGCTGGGCCTGAACACCAAGTTCATACAGCCGGGTTTTGAGGACACGTTTTACTACCTCTGGCGCGAGCGCCGGCTGCCGGTGAACGTCGATCCGTTCGAGTCCAAGTTGGACGACGAGATGGAACGCAGCCGACTGCGCCGGGTCTTCAAGCAGGGCCTCGATTCGGTCGTCGGCTATGTTTTGCCGATCAAGCGCGCGGATGTTGAAAATGCGGCCGAGGATCAGACCTATCTCGGTGGCGCGCCCTGGGTCAGCGGCCCCTGGTTCTTCCGCGACGAGCGCATGTATCTGTTCCCCGGCGACTCGCCGATGGGCTATCGCCTGCCGCTCGACTCACTGCCCTGGGCCAAGGAAGCCGATCTGCCGATCACGGTCGAGCAAGATCCGTTTGCCCCGCGCGACCGCCTGCCCGCCGCCGCCGTGCTGCGGTCGCAATACGCGCTGTCGGCCACGGCTGCGGCCGCTGCGGCCGCCAGCTCGGCAGCTGTCTCGGCGGCCACCGCGGTCAAGCGGGCCGAACTTGCGGCGGCCCTGGGCAAGTCTTCAACTTCGGCAATCGGCCCCACTTCGGCAGCAGCAGCAGCGCCCGCTGTCCCCTTGAGCCTGCGCCCCGAGCGCTTCCAAAGCGCGCATTGGCTGACCCGCACGGCGCTGTGCGTCGAGGTGCGCGACCCACGCCGCGCCAGTGGCCCGAAGGCTGAAGGCGTCGGCGTGGCCAGCGGCGTGATCTACGTTTTCATGCCGCCGCTGCAAAAGCTGGAGGACTACCTGGAGCTGCTGGCTGCCGTTGAGGCCACCGCCGTCGCTCAGGGCGTGAAGATCGTGCTGGAGGGCTATCCGCCGCCGCGCGACCCGCGTTTGAAGGTGTTGCAGGTCACGCCCGACCCCGGCGTGATCGAGGTCAACATCCACCCGGTCAAGACTTGGCAAGAGCTCGTAGAGAACACCGAGTTCCTCTACGAAGCGGCACGCCTGTCACGCCTGTCGAGCGAGAAATTCATGCTCGACGGCCGCCACACCGGCACCGGGGGCGGCAACCACTTTGTGATGGGTGGCGCCACGGCGGCCGACTCGCCCTTCCTGCGGCGGCCCGATCTGCTGGCCTCGCTGTTGGCTTACTGGCACAACCACCCGGCGCTGAGCTATTTGTTCTCGGGCATGTTCATTGGCCCGACCAGCCAGGCGCCACGGGTTGACGAGGCCCGCAACGACCAGTTGCGCGAGCTGGAAATCGCGCTCGGTGAAATTGCCAAGGCCACCGGCGACCATGGTGAGCACATGCCGCCGTGGATTCTTGACCGGGCGCTGCGCAACATCCTGGTGGATATCACCGGCAACACGCACCGCAGCGAGTTCTGCATCGACAAGCTCTACAGCCCCGACGGCCCGACCGGCCGCCTGGGCCTGCTGGAACTGCGCGCTTTCGAGATGCCGCCGCACCCGCACATGAGCCTGGTGCAGCAGTTGCTTTTGCGTTCGCTCCTGGCCTGGTTCTGGAAGACACCCTATCGCGGCAAAGGCGCCACACGG
>JBBQKT010000156.1:0-8376 GCA_038327205.1 Burkholderiales bacterium
GGCATTTCAATTTGTTGACCCTGTTGAATGGCCTGGGCAAACATGCCGTATTGGTAGCGCATGCCGTAGCCGAACGAGGGCAGGCCCAGTTCGGCAAACGAATCGAGGAAGCAAGCGGCCAGGCGCCCCAAGCCACCGTTACCCAGCGCCATATCGGGCTCGCGCTCCAGCACATCGCTGTATTGCAGGCCTTGGGCGGCGAGCAGCCGGCGCAAGTCATCGGCCAGACCCAGGGCGGCCAGCGCGTTCGACAGCGCTCGCCCCATCAAAAACTCCATCGACAGGTAGTGAACGCGGCGCACGGGGGCATTTTTGCCACGCTGCGCATCTTCAAGCTGGGTCTGGCCCCAGCGCTGGGCCAGCACTTCGCGGGTGGCCGTGGCGGCCGCGCGCAGGGCGGCCTGGGGCGTGACGCCAGCGCCGGACAGGCTCAGCTCGCGGCTGAAGGCGGTGGCAAAGGCGGCGCGAACTGCCTCGGTGGAGGCCGAAATAGCCAGGGAATTGTTGGACGTCATGGCGGCTTTCTGAAGTCGGACGTTGGCGTGCAAAGGCCTGCGGGTGTTGACAAAAACGAGCCCATGCAGAGACGGGCAAGAATAGACGAGGACAAGCGCCTGTGGCGGCCGCTGTCATCGGCGAGTGCCGAAGATTAACATTTGTAGTTTGACTACATATTAAAATACGAAGTCGCCCAGCTAAGCTGTTGATTTTCGTGAACACGGCAAAAACATCAGGGGAATACCTCTGTTGTTCAACTACATTCCAGCCTGTATATTGGCATCAAAATCAGCGTTTGGCCCGGCACAGTCGCGGCAGACGATGCCAACTCACGAGACAAGCGGTGCCTCTGCGTACCGCACGGAGAATCACAGTGGCGGACGTTCAACTCAGCGGTGTCAGCAAGGCTTACGGCGACATCAAGATCCTGCACGGGATCGACCTCGAAATCCGCGACGGCGAGTTCATGGTCTTTGTCGGCCCCTCGGGTTGCGGCAAATCCACCCTGCTGCGCACCATCGCCGGGCTGGAAGAGATCACCGGCGGCGAGTTGCGCATCGGCGGCCGACTGGTCAACGACGTGCCCCCGGCCGAGCGTGGCATCGCCATGGTGTTCCAGTCCTATGCGCTCTACCCGCATATGAATCTGTACGACAACATGGCCTTTGGCCTCAAGCTGGCCAAAGTGCCCAAGGCCGAGATCGACGCGGCCGTGATGAACGCGGCCAGGATTCTCCACATTGAACACCTGCTTGACCGCAAGCCCAAAGACTTGAGCGGTGGCCAACGCCAGCGCGTGGCTATCGGCCGGGCCATCGTGCGCAAACCCGATGTGTTTTTGTTCGACGAGCCACTGTCCAACCTTGACGCCGCGCTGCGCGTGCGCATGCGTTATGAGTTCGCCAAGCTGCACGAAGACCTGAAGACAACGATGGTCTATGTGACCCACGACCAGGTCGAGGCGATGACCCTGGCCGACCGCATCGTCGTGCTGTCGGCCGGCAAGATCGAGCAGGTCGGCACGCCGCTGGAGCTGTACGAACACCCTGACAACCTGTTTGTGGCCGGCTTCATCGGCTCGCCCAAGATGAACTTCATCGAAGGTGAGATCGTCGACGCCAGCGCCGCCCACGCCACGGTGCGACTGGCTTCGGGCGCACAGCTGCGCGCTCTGGTGGACGGCTCGGCCGCCAAGCCCGCTGACAAGGTGACGCTGGGCGTGCGGCCTGAGCATTTCCATGTCGGTCAAGTTGATGGCGGGGTCAACGTCATCAACGCCACTGTCACCTTTGTCGAGTCGCTGGGCAGCGCCACCCATGCCTACTGCGCCTTCCCCGGCGTCGAGGATGCGCTGACCTGTGAATTCGATGGCCGCACCAAGGTGCACACCGGCGACGTGCTGGCCCTGAGCATCCCGGCCGAGGCCTGCTATTTGTTTGATGCCGGAGGCCGTGCGTTCAAACGTTTGGGCGAGGCGGCCTGATGTCGCCAAAGCTGATCGCCATAGCCGCAGCGCTGGCCTGCGTGGTCAGCGCCCATGGGCAGACCCCGCTGAAGCTGCTGGTCTGGATCAATTCCGACAAGGGCTACACCGGTCTGCAAAAGGTTGGAGATGCCTTCACCAAAAGATCCGGTGTCGCCGTCACCGTCGAGCACCCAGTCGATGCGCCCGAAAAATTTCAGCAATCGGCCGGTGCGGGCAAAGGCCCGGACATTTTTTGCTGGCCCCATGATCGGGTCGGCGAATGGGCCAAGGCGGGCCTGCTGACCGAGGTGCGGCCGAACAAGAAGCTACTCAACGAGGTCGAGGCCGCAGCCTGGGACGCCTTCAAATACCGCGGCAAGACCTGGGGCTACCCCATCGCCATCGAGGCCAATGGCCTGATCTACAACAAGGCCCTGGTGCCGGTGCCGCCCGCCACGTTTGATGAGGTGATGGCGCTCGACGCCCGGCTGGTCAAGCAGGGCAAAAAAGCCATCCTCTGGGACTTCAACAAAAGCTTTTTCAGCTGGCCGATGTTTGCCGGTGCGGGCGGCTATATCTTTGGCCGCGACGCGGCAGGTGATTTCGACCCGAGCAAAGTCGGTGTCAACGAGCCGGGCGCCGTCAAGGCCGGTGAGCTGCTGAGCAAGTTGGTCAAAGAGGGCTATATGCCCAAGGGCGCGCGCTATTCCGAAATGGAAAGCGGCTTTGCGCGGGGTGAGGTGGCGATGATGATCTCTGGCCCCTGGGCCTGGGACAACGCCCGCCGCAGCAAAATTGATTTCGGCGTCGCGGCGATTCCGGCGGTCATTCCCGGCCAGCCGTCCAAATCCTTTGTCGGCGTGCTCGGCTGCATGATCTCGGCCCCGTCCAAGCTCAAGGACGTGGCGCGCGAGTTCATTGAAAACCAGCTGATGCTGCCGGCCAGCCTGAAGACCATCAATGCCGACGTGCCGCTGGGCGTGCCGGCCAACAAGGCGTTTTACGCCGAGCTGGCCAGCGACCCGGCGATCCGCGCGACGTTTGAGATCGCCCGTGTCGGCGTGGCCGTGCCGAACATCCCCGAGGTCGGTCGCTTCTACACCGCCGCCGACGCCGCGCTGGAGGCGATCACCAATGGCCTGCAATCCCCCAAGGACGCGCTGGACGGCGCAGCCGCACGCATGAAGGTGAACAAATGAGCGCGCTCGACAAGATCGCCCACGCGCTGCGCTGGCCGCTGACCGCGCTGCTGGCATTGGGTGGGCTGTTCTTGGTGTTCAGCATCTACACGGCCGGGCAGACCAGCTGGGCGCTGGGCGTGTTGATCCTGCTGTCGGTGGGCTTTTATGTCTATCTGTCGAACGGGGCATTCGCCTGGCGCTACTTGTTCCCTGGCGTGGCCGGCATGGCGGTATTTGTCGCGTTCCCGCTGTTCTATACCGCGCAGATCGGTTTCACCAATTACTCGTCAAGCAATCTGCTGAGCCAGGACCGGGTGCGTGGCTACCTGCTCGACCAGACCGCGCCGGACGACGCCAAGCTGATGAGCTTCAGCCTGCATAACGACGGTGGCGAGTTCCGCCTGGCCCTGCGTCCCGTCAACGAAATGGGTGAGCGCGGGGAGTTGGCCTATGTCTCGCCGGCCTTGGCCTTGATGAAGCCCCAGCCGCCCGCCAAGACCGAGATGCTCAGCGCAGCGCAGGCGGCGATCACGCTGGCCCCGGCCCTGCCGTTGAACGAGGTCTTGAAGCACCGCGAAGTGCTGATGCAGTTGGTACTGAAGTTGCCCATCGCCGAAGGGCAGCCGGAGCAAGCGTTGCACTACCTGGGCGTCAGCGAATTTGGCCCGCTGATCAAGGTTTGGCGGCCCAATGCCGACGGCTCGCTGACGCTCAACAGCAGCGGCGCGGTCTACAAGCCCAATCTCGAAACCGGCTTTTTTGAAAGCACTCAGGCTGACGGCACCGCGCTTGCCAAAGTCGAACGCCTGCGGCCCGGCTTCACCGTCGGCGTCGGCTTCAAGAACTATGCCCGCATGCTGTTCGACGCCGATTTCCGTGGGCCCTTTGTGTCGATCTTCACCTGGACGGTGCTGTTCTCGGCGCTGAGCGTGCTGTTCTCGCTCGCCGTGGGCATGGCGCTGGCGGTGATGCTCAACTGGGAGGAGCTGCGCTTTCGCACCGCCTACCGCACCCTGCTCTTCTTGCCCTATGCCGTGCCGGGCTTCATTTCCATCCTGGTGTTCAAAGGCCTGTTCAACCAGAACTTTGGCGAAATCAACGCGATCGTGGACAGCCTGTTCGGGGTCAAACCCGCCTGGTTTGCCGATCCGCTGCTGGCCAAGACCATGCTCTTGATCGTCAACACCTGGCTGGGCTACCCCTACATCATGGTGCTCTGTACCGGCCTGCTGAAGGCGATCCCGTCTGATCTGTACGAAGCCTCGGCGATTGCCGGTGCCGGCCCCTTGACGAACTTCATCAAGATCACCGCGCCGCTGATTGCCAAGCCGCTGACGCCGCTGCTGATCGGCGCTTTTGCCTTCAACTTCAACAACTTCGTGCTGATCTCGCTGTTGACCGATGGCCGACCGGATTACTTGAACACGGTGCTCCCGGCCGGGCAGACCGACATCCTCGTGTCTTACACCTACCGCATTGCCTTCCGCGATTCGGGCCAGGATTTCGGGCTGGCGGCGGCGATCTCGACGGTGATCTTCTTCATGGTCGCGCTGATGTCGATGGCCAATTTGCGCCTGATGCGCAACTCGCAGAAATAGAAAAGGGGCACGCAACATGGCTGTTGTGCAAGGCAAGAACCAAAAATGGCGGGTGCTGGGCGCCCACGCTTTTCTGTGGGCGTTGATCGCCGTCACCGTGTTCCCGCTGCTGGCGGTGATCTCGATTTCGCTGCGGCCGGGCAATTTCTCGACCGGCAGCCTGATCCCCGCTGAGATCAGCCTGGAGCACTGGAAGTTGGCGCTGGGCATCCCCTATCAAGCGGCCGATGGCAGCCTGGTTCTGCCGCCCTTCCCGGTGCTGCGCTGGCTGTGGAACTCGATCAAGATCGCCACCATCTCGGCCCTGCTGATCGTCGCCATTTCCACCACCGCCGCCTACGCCTTTGCGCGCCTGAAGTTTCCCTTCAAGCAGACGATCCTGAACAGCATGCTGCTGCTGCAAATGTTCCCGGCGGTGCTGGCCCTGGTGGCGATTTACGCGATCTTCGAGATCATTGGCCAGTACGCGCCGGCCCTCGGCATCGAGACGCACGGCGGTCTGATCCTGTCGTACATGGGCGGTGTCGCCATGCACATCTGGACCATCCGCGGCTATTTTGAAACCATTCCCGTCGAGATCGAGGAGTGCGCCAAGGTGGACGGCGCGACGCACTGGCAGGCCTTCCGACATGTGCTGCTGCCGATGGCGGTGCCGATCCTGATGGTGGTCTTCGTGCTGGCCTTCATCGGCACCATCATCGAATACCCGGTCGCCTCGGTGTTGTTGCGGGAAGAGGGCAATTTGACACTCGCGGTGGGCGTCAAGTACTACCTCAATGACCAACGGTTTTTGTGGGGTGACTTTGCGGCGGCGGCGGTGCTGTCGGGGCTGCCGATCACCTTGGTGTTTTTGGCGGCGCAGCGGTGGATTGTTTCTGGACTCACTGCGGGTGGGGTGAAGGGCTGAGTTTTTGTGTTGTTTGCGCGGGAGCAATCCGGCGGCACGTTTTGCTCCATGTCCCCCGGCGCGACCTAGGGTCGCGGCCTCCTCCTTGACTTGCGCAAAACGCACCGCCGGACTGCTCCTTCGCGACGCTCGTCGTGTCTTAAGAGGCGACAGCCAAGTCTCGTTCAGCAAGGGCATCGGGTGTGCGCCATGGCGAGGTAAAAAAAGGGAGCGCAAGCGGAATGCCACGAGTGATGGCGCGCACCCGATGCCCGCAGCCCAGCCCGTCCCAACCCGTTTTTGTAGAAATCAAAACAATGATTAAAAAAGCGACCTTGGCAGCTGCAACACTGCTGCTGGCCTGCGCCTCCGCCCTCGCCGCCCCCGACTGCAAGCCCAGCCCGCTCGGCAAACGCGAGATGTTCGTGCGCGGATCTTTCAACAATTGGGCCGCGCAGGACGAGACGCGGCTTCGGCCTCAATGCAATGGCCGGTACGAGCTGATCGCTGCCTTCCCCGGGCAATTCACCGGCGAGGTTGAATTCAAGATTGCGGACGAAGACTGGTCGGACGACGCCAACTTTGGCGGCACGCTCGGCCATCTGCAACTCAAAGGTCCGGCGCTGAAACACCGCTTCAGCGGCCTGCAAAAACTGGTGTTCGACATGGCAGCAGGCTCAACGCCCACCCTCAGCATCACGCCCTGCCCTGGCTGCAAGCCCACCGCTGCCACGCCCGAGGTGGGTATGAGCAATCCGGTCGCCCGGAGCCTGCGCTTTGACTCACGCGCCACCGCCTCCAAAGCACCCTTCGGCGCGGTGACCGAGGGCACGACAGTGAGCTTCAATCTCGCCGCGCGGCCCGGCGTCGGTAAGGCCACTTTGGTGATCGAGAAGCGTCGGCTTGAGGGCAATCAGGAGTTGCTCGACTACGCGCCCTTCGCCCGCCTGCCAATGGTGGCCACGCCGAAGGGCTGGTCGGCCAGCCATCGCTTCGATGCCAAGGCCATTTATGGCTACTACTTTGAAGTCGAGATCGGTGGCCAGACCTACGTCTACCAAAACAACAAAGACATCATTTACTGGACGCGCGAAAAGGGTTCGATGGGCCTGGGCAGCGTGGCCGAGATGCCTGAGACCCCCCAGCGCATCCGTCGCTACCGGCAGACCGTGTTCGCGGCCGATTTCAAGGTGCCCGAGTGGGCGCGAGATGCCGTTTATTACTACGTATTCCCGGAGCGCTTTCGCAACGGCGACAAGGCCAACGACCCCAAGCCCGGCGTTGCCAAGTACCACGACAAGGGCGTCGAGTTCCACAAGCACTGGAACGAGAAGCCCGCCAAGCCAGGCAGCGGAGATGGCTATGACGACGTCTATAACAACGACTTCTTCGGCGGCGACCTGGCCGGCATCATTGACAAGCTCGACTACATCAAGGAACTCGGCGCCAACACGATCTATCTGACACCGATCTTCAAAGCCGCCAGCAATCACAAGTACGACACGGCCGACTACCTTCAAGTCGACCCGGGCTTCGGCAGCAACGAAGATTTCGTGCGCCTTTGCGCCGAGGCCGCCAAGCGCGGCATCCGTGTGCTGCCCGACACCTCGCTGAACCATGTTGGCAGCGACTCGCCCTATTTCAATCGCTTCTCGAACTACCCCGCCGGCGGCGCTTTTGACGGCGGCCACATCAACGCGGCATCGCCGTACGCCGACTGGTTCAGCTTCGATGCCAGCCAGAAAGACGCCGACAGGCAATACAAAGGCTGGGTCGGCGTCAGCGACCTGCCCGAGCTGAACAAGGCCTCCCGATCATTCCGCGCCTTCGCTTACGGCGACAAAGATTCGGTCATGAAGTTCTGGCTCGACAAGGGTGCAGCCGGCTGGCGCATGGACGTGGCGCCCTGGGTGCCGGACGACTTCTGGCGCGAGTGGCGGGCGGCCATCAAGGCGCACACGCCCGATGCGATCACGATTGCCGAGACCTGGTTCGACGCGAGCAAATTCTTCCTCGGCGATTCGTTCGATTCGACGATGAACTACATCTTCCGCAACGCCCTGCTCGACTATGCCGCCGGCGGCGATGCGCGCAAGTTCTACGCCAACCTCGAACTGATGCGGGAAGCCTATCCGCCGCAGGCCTTCTACGCGCTGATGAACCTGCTCTCAAGCCACGATCAGCCGCGCGCGCTGCACCACTTCGGCTATCTCGATGATGGCGACGCTGCCAAGCAGCTTGAGGCCAAACAGCGGCTGCGCCTGGCCGTGCTGTTCCAGATGAGCTTCCCCGGTGCGCCTTCGATCTACTACGGCGACGAGGTGGGCGTGGCGGGTGGCGAGGACCCTTACAACCGCGCCACCTACCCCTGGGCGGATGAGGGTGGCAAGCCTGATTTGGCGTTGTTGGCCGATTTCAAGCGCTTGACTGCCATGCGCCAGGCCCATGCCGTGCTGCGTCACGGCTCGATGGCCGCACCGCTGCACCTCGATGCCCATGTGATCGTGTTGGCGCGCCAGGACGGCAAGCATTGGGCGATCACGGCCACCAACAACGCACGTGCCGCCCAACGCATCAGCGTGAAGCTGCCGACCGCGTTGGCGCAGGCGCGCTTTGTCGATGCCCTCGGTGGCAAAGCGGTTCAAGCCAGGGGCGGCACGCTGTCGCTGACCATTCCCCCTCTTTTCGGAAACGTGCTGCTATGGCATTGAGAGACTTCGGCCGCACCGGCCTGCGCGTGAGCCCGCT
>JBBQKT010000157.1:0-8336 GCA_038327205.1 Burkholderiales bacterium
CATTTCAAGCTCGGCGATGACAGGCGCGCGGGCGCTTTCTACCCGCAAGGCCAGCGCGTCGCGACGCGCCTCCACGCCCAGGCTGGCACCCGCCGGCAAACGCAGGGCCCGCAGGCGCGACTCGGCGGCCTGCACGCTCACGCTGTCGGCCTGCTCGCCTGCCGCCGCAGCCGTCAACACCGGATCGGCGGATTCGAGCGTGCTGAAGCCTTCGACGCGGATGGCGGCGTTGACCATCAGCGGCCCCAGCTGCGTGGCCTCGGCCAGATCCAGCTGCACGGCCGAGGCCTTGAGCGACAGTGACAGCGGCACCCGAGGCACCGGCACGCTGGCCGCCACCAACAGCACAACACCGACCAGGGCCAGTGGCCACAGCAGGGCTGCAAGGCGGTGCATGCCGCGCGAGGCTTGCTCGCCTTGCTGGCCTTGCTCAGCGATCACCCCGTCGAGCAGCTTGATGCGCTCTTGCAGCTCGCGCAATTCGGGCATTGGTGCATCGCCTGCGGCCAAGCGCTCGGCCAGTGCGGCGGCGAGCCTGCTGCGCTGCCCGCTCAGGCGATGGTCGTCAAGGGACGACATCACGCGCGCCGTCAATGGCAAAACGCAGCAACGGCAGCGCCTGACCGTCATCAGCCCCGACGGCCTGCACATCGATCTGCAGGCCTCGGCCATCGGGCGGCAAGGGGATGGTCATGGCCACGCGCTGCCAGGCAAACAGCTGCGATGCGGGCAGGACCGTCCAGTCAGCGGCCTGCCCTCCCTGCGCATCCAATCGGTAGCTGCGCCACGCCACCGACGACACGGCGACCGACACGCGGACGACTGCCGTGCCGACGCCCGGCTCAGCACCGGTGGCGCTCAACACCACCGGTGCCAGCAACGCGGGCGCGCCGCCGGCGGAAGCGGCCTGCACGATGGCCAAAAAACCCAGATCGACCAAACGCAGGCCGGTGGCTGCGAGCATCGGGGCGGCATCCCAGGCCAGCGCTTGGCCGGCGGGCAGGGCCGCATCGACGCGGTAAAACGGCCCCGAGCGCTGCGGCTGCACCAACAGGCGCGCAGCCGATTTGGAATCCACCCGCAACTGCATGGCCGTGCCCGCAGGCACCACGCCACGGGTCAGCGAAACGATTTCAAGAAAGGGCTGCGACACCTTGCGTTCGAAGAAGCCTTCGCAACGGGCCGGGTCGGCCAACTTTTTGTAGACGGGCGTTCGACTGGCGCTGGGCGCGAGCGGCGCGCACTCAAAGCTCTGGGCCACCGCGGCAGCGCTGGTAACCGCAAGGGCGACAGCAGCAACCGCAACCGCAACAGCACCAGGTCGATTCGCCATGAGCACATCCTTGCACCCACTGGAGTGCGAGCCGATGGTGAAGTGCTGTTCAGGCGGTGTCCACCCCTATGCTGCTCTTCTGGGTGATGTTGTCGCTCGTGAGGCCCAAGCTGAGATTTCGCCCGGGCAGGGCCAGGTAAACGCAGGCCACACGAAATTCAAACGGACAACTCAATCAGCGCACCGTATACCCCCGCCCATCCATACAGGCATCCACTGCCCGGTTGAACACCGATGCCTCGTTCATCGCGGAAGGCTGGGTCGTCGCCCAGCGGTTGCATTCCTGGCGGTCAGACTCCGTCTGCTCGGCGGTCTGGCCGTTGCGCGGATAGACGATGGGGTCGGGCTTGGGCGGGGCAAAGGTCTGCACCGGCTCGGCGCGATCAGCCTGCGGCGGCGGGGCCACCACCACATAGCCGCCGGGCGCGCTGCTGTAGTAAGCGCCGTTGGCGTAGTAATACGGCAAGCCGCCGAGGGACAGGCTCACATAGGCGCCCGGCAGCGCCGGCACGACAATGCCGATGGGCGGCAGGATCACGCGAAAGCCCGAGTTATAGGGCCGGTACCAGACGCCGCCGCCATACCAGTAGCGGCTGGGCCCGTAGCCGATGCTGACGCTGCCCCGTGGCAGGCCGGGGGCGAAAAACCCAGGCGCGGGGTAGTAGTGGTCGTGGTGATAACGGGTGTCGAACACCATCCGGCCTTGAACGCCGTGGCTCTGGCCACGGCCACGATCATGGCCTTGGGCCATGGCGAGGCCGCTTCCCAGCAGCAGCGCAGTCAGGGCAAACATTCGGGTTGCAGTTTTCATCGTGTGCCTAATTCATTCGGTCGAGCGCTTTATGCAATGACTCGATGCTGGGGGCGGTGCATCACCGCCTTGTTGCAGCCGGGTAAAGTTCTTGCCCATGACCCTCCACCTGCACTATTTCCCCAGCAACGCCAGCTTTGCGCCGCACATCCTGCTCGAAGAACTGGGGGTCCCGTTTCAGCTCGACCTGGTCAAGCGCGATGAAGGGGCTTTGCAATCACCCGAGTACCTGGCGCTGAACCCGAACGGGCTGATCCCGGTGCTGGTGGATGGTGACACGGTGCTGTACGAAACCGCCGCCATCCTGCTGCATCTGGCCGACACCCATCCCACCGCCCATTTGGCGCCCCTGCTGGCCAGCCCTGAGCGTGCACAGTTCTACAAATGGCTGATCTGGCTCACCAACACCTTGCAGCCGGCCCTGATCGCCTATTTCTACCCGCACCGCTGGGTGGACGCGGGCAACGCGGAAGGCGCGGCGCAAGTGAAGGCGGCCGCCGAGGCCCGCATCGCGCCCCTGCTCGACCAGATCGAGGCACAGCTGGCGAAGCAGGGTGGCTCCTGGCTGCTGGGCGAGGACTATTCCGCCGCCGACCCGCTGTGCCTGATGCTGTGCCGCTGGACCCGCAACTTCGCCCGCCCCGCCCGCAGCCTGCCGCAACTCAGCGCCTATCTGCAGCGCATGTTGGCGCGGCCGGCCGTGCAGCGGGCCGTTGCGACCGAGGCGCTGCCGCTGCCCGTCGTCTGACACAGCCGACCCGTCATTCCTGCGCAGGCAGGCATCCAGTCGTGCGAAACATCCGCTGGCGTTGTCGCTGGATGCCAGCCTTCGCTGGCATGACGGGTGGTCACTTGTCGGCCAGATAAGCGTCCACCATCTGCTCGGCCAGCGCCGCCAGGTTGACGCGGTCCAACGAGCGCTGGGTCAAGTCCAGATCGCGCTGGGCGGAATAGATCGGCTCGCCAATCCGCAAGGCCGCGCTGGGCACGGCCCGCGGCCCGACGCTGCCCAGCAGCGGATGCACACGCAGCCGCACCACCAGGGTTTGCGCCTCGTCGTTAGCGAACACCGCCGTGTCCACCACGCGCGGACAGCCACGCTGCTGCGCCCGCTCGATCAAGCCCGCCACCGAATCGGTCACGTCGGTCACACCGGCCTTGAACAGCCGCGATTCGGCCGGTTGGCCGTGCGCCTGCAGGCGGCGGGTGACCTGCTCGTTGAAGCGGGCATTGAGATGGTCCCAGGCGGCGTTTTCGGCGGCATCCCCGCTGTTGCGGGCATGGCCGTAGACGATCAGGCAAGGAGTGCCTGCTTGCGGCGCCTGCGCCTGCGCCCGTGCCAGCGGCAACATCGCCAGCACCAGCAAAGCCGCCAGCCCCACGCGACCTGTCATTGCCCGATCCTGCGCCCGCGTTGCTCGTCGATTTCACGCAGGCGCACGCATTCGGGGTGCTCGGTGAACGCCGGGTTTTTGCACTCGCGGGCGATGCACATCGACATCAGGATGAAGATCCGGTTGCCGCAAGCCTCGCGCGGGCCGGCAAAGGCTTCGGCCTGTGAGAAGGCCGGCTGCGATGCCGCACGGGCCACCAGGCCGGGTGCCTTTTGCGGCGCAACTGCCTCGGCCGGCGGCGTCGGCAGGATCATGCTGCTGTCCTGCCGGGGCATCGGCGGCGGCGTGTTGCGAGAAGAGCCTGCGTTGTGGGTGGCCTGCGCCGGTGGTGGGCGGAACAGCGGGGCGTTGTAGCCCGCTGGCGGTGGGGCTGGCTTGACGGATGCGGTAGGCATCGGCTTGGGGGATTTAACGGCAGGCGCAGAGGCCGAGGACTCAGCGGGGGCTGAAACGGCCGATGCAGCGGCTTCGGCAGACAGCACCGCCACGGCGGACGCTGATGCAGCGGAAGCCGCCTCGGCCGATGCCGCCGATGCCGCATTCCCCGCCGTCAACCGCGTGAGTTCAGCCAGGGCCAGCGTCTGTTCAGCGGAGGCGATGACCGACAAGTCGGCCCTCGGCGCATGGCGATCAACCCACCAAACGCCCGCCGCCGCGAGGCCAAACACCAGCAAGCCCACCGCAGCCTGGATGCGCTGGCGCCGCTTGCCGTCCGTCAAGCGCAAAGGTGCAACCGGAGCCACACGCTCGGCGCGAAAGTCTGGCATTGAATGCTCGACCGCAACAGCAGAAGCAGCGGCAGGCACAGCAGCAGGCACAACAACGGTGGGATCCAGTTCAAGGTCCACCACCGAAGGCTCGGTACGCTGCCCAAGGTCGATCACCGTGGCGGCATCGGGCCGGGCAAGCGCGGCCGGCTTGGGGCGTGCCGGCGACTGCCCGAGCAGCGCCGCACGGAAATCACCCGCCGATTGCGGCCGGTCTTGCGGGCGCACGGCCAGCGCGGCATCGATGGCGGCCAGAAACCGGGGCGACAGGCCCGGCAGCGCCTGACCCACCAGCGGCACATAGTCATCCGCCAAGGCGCGCGCGGTGGACGGCGGCGGCGGGCGGCCGGTCAGCATGTAATGCGCCACCGCGCCCAGTGCATACAGATCGGTCCACGGGCCCTGGCGCAGGGCAGTCGCCTCGGCGTATTGCTCGATCGGCGCGTAACTGGGCTTGAGGATGGCGGTGAGCGTTTGCGTGCGGTCGCTGATGGCGTGGCGGGCCGCGCCGAAGTCAAGCAGGATGGGGTCGGCACCCCCGTCCTTGCCCACTGCGGGAAGCAGGATGTTGTCCGGCGCGATGTCTCGGTGCAGCACCCCCTCGGCATGCAGCAGGGTCAGGCCGTCCAGCAGGGGCAGCAACAGGGCCAGCATCCAGGCCTCGTTGGGCGCGCCAGTCATGGCCTGGCGGGTTTGTCTGAGGGTCAGGCCCTGCAGATAGGGCATGGCCATATAGGCCGTGCCGTTGGCTTCCCAGAATTGATAGACCTTCAGCAGCGCCCGGTGGTCAAACCGGGCCAGCAGCCGGGCCTCGTTGACGAAGCTGCGGCGGCCAATGTCAAAGGTCTCCTGCAGGCTGCCGGCCCGCACCGACACCTGCGAGCCGCCGCCACGCTGAGCCAGCTGGCCGGGCATGTATTCCTTGATCGCCACCTGGCGCTGCAGGGCATGGTCTTGCGCCAAATAGACGATGCCAAAGCCACCGACGCCCAGGGTACGCAAGATCTCCAGCTCGCCAAAGCGCGTGCCGGCAGGCAGGACATCGAGGGCATTGAGGTCATCGGGCGAGTCGGCAGCCATGGCGCGAATTTAGCTCAGCCCTTGCGCATCGCCACCAACACCTCCACCCGCTTCAGCAGGTCGCGGTCGTTCCAGGGTTTTTTGAAGATGCCGTAAAGGCCTTGCACTTGGTGGACACGGGCCTGCATATCGTCGTGACCGGTGATGGCGATGACCGGCATGTCCTCGCTGGACAGGTCACCCTGCACGGCGGCAATCAGCTCGAAGCCGTCTTTGTTGGGCATCTCCAGGTCGGTGATCATCAGCTGGAAGCGCTGCTCGGCCAGACGCTCCAGCGCTTCGACACCGTCCTTCGCCAGGGTGACCCGGTAGCCCGCGCCGAGAAATAGCTTGCTCAGCTTGGCCCGTGCAACGGCCGAATCGTCGACCAGCAGCAGGGCCGGCGGCTCAATCACCACGGCTGCGGCCACGACGGGCGGCGGCACGGAGTTCGGCCGCACTTCCGGTGCGCAGGGATAGTCGTCGCTGTTGCGCCGCAGATAGAGCAACAAGACCAGCACGGCCATCGCCACGGCGATCAGGATGGGCATCAAGAAGCTGCTGTCGTTCAGATCGGAAAACATAGACACCTTGTAATTGTCAGCCCTTGGATTTTGACCCCGGCCAGGGCCGCTGCGGGGCGCGCATTTGCTCAAACGCCGCCGCCATCTGCAAAACACCCAAATCATCGAAGCGCTTGCCAACGATCTGCAGGCCGATCGGCAGCCCACCGGCCGCGGTGTAGCCGCAGTTGATCGACGCAGCCGGCTGCTCGCTCATGTTGTAGGGCACGGTGAAGGCGATGTGCTCGAAGGGCTGCAGCGGGTCGTTCAAGGGGCTGGCCCATTCGGCGGCAAAGGCGGGCACCGGGCTGACCGGGGACAGCAGATAGTCAAACGGCGCGCAGGCAGCAAGGGCGGCGTCGCGCAGCGCGGCGATCTGGCTGTGGGCGTGAAACAGCTCAGGCGCGGTCAGCTGCGCGCCGCTGGCGACCCAGGCGCGGATATAGGGCAGCACCAGCGCCTGCCGCTCGGGCGGCAGGGCACCAATGTCCAGCCACGAGCGCATACGCCAGAAGCGGTCCAGGCCGTCCATCATCTGCCGCGTGGCGAAGGGCCGCAGCAGCTCGACCTGCGCACCGGCCTGCTCGAACAGCTTGGCAGCAGACTGCACGGCGGCGGCGGTTTCTGGCTCGACCGCCATGCCCCAACCGGCGTCCATCAGCAGCGCCAGTTTCAGGCCCTTCACCGGGCGATCAAGATTCGTCCAGTCGATGGCTTGAGGCGGCAGGCTGGTCGGGTCGCGCGCATCGGGGCGGGCGAGCGTGGCCATCATCAGCGCGGCATCTGCCACCGTGCGGGTCATGGGCCCGGCAACACGGCCGGTGTAGGCCGGCTTGATGGGGATGCGGCCGAGGCTGGGCTTCAGGCTGAAGATGCCGCACCAGGCGGCCGGCAGACGCAGCGAGCCGCCGATGTCAGTGCCGACATGCAGGGGGCCATAGCCGGCTGCGGCGGCAGCAGCGGCCCCGGCGCTGGAGCCGCCGGGGTTCTTGGTCAAGTCCCAGGGGTTGCGGGTCAGCGGGTGAAAGCTCGACAGGCCCGAGCTGAGCATGCCGTAGTCGGGCATGGTGGTCTTGGCCAGCAGCACGGCCCCGGCTTCCTTCATGCGGGCGGCGGGTGGCGCGTCCTCGGGCATCGGGGTCAACAGGGTGGCTGCGGTGCCCAGGGGCATCGGCGTGCCCTGGGTGGCGATGTTTTCCTTCAGGGTCAGCGGTACGCCGTCCAGGGCCCATGCCGTGCCGCTCATCCAGCGGGCCTCGGAGGCGCGGGCCTGCGCCAGCGCGGCCTCGGGGTCGAAGGCATAGAGCGCGTGCAACTGCGGCTCACTGCGCTCGATGTGCGCGATGACGTCGCGGGTCACCTCGACCGGCGACAGCGTCTTGGCGCGGTAGGCGGCGAGCAGTTCGACAGCGCTCAGTTCATTCATCATTTGAAACCCATCCCGGCCAGACCCGTCATTCCTGCGCAGGCAGGAATCCAGTCGTGCCAAACGCTTGCCGATGTTTGCCCTGGATGCCAGCTTGCGCTGGCATGACGGCTCGTTCTGTTCATCATTCCCAGCTCATCCCGGCGAGATCGTTGACAAAAATCGGCATCTCACCCCACAGCCCCTTCACGCCGCGCTTGGCGACGGTGATCCAGAGCGGCTGGTACAAGTAAGCTGCCACCGCATCCTGCGCGATCAGGCGCTGGGCATCGCCCAAGAGCCGCAGCCGGTCGGCCTCGCGCGGGGCGGCTTTGATGGCATCAAACAGCTGATTGAACGCGGCGCTCTCGTAGCCCCAGTAATAGCCCGGCTTGGCATAGTTGCCCAAATCAATCGGTTCGACATGCGAGATCAAGGTCAGGTCGTAATTGCGTTGGGCATAGACACCCGACAGCCACTGTGCCCACTCGATGTTCTCGATCTTGGCGGTGATGCCCACCTGGGCCAGTTGCGCCGCCACCAGCTCGCCGCCCTGGCGGGCATAGGGCGTGGGCGGCAACTTCAGGCTCAGGGTCAGCGGCAGAGCCACCCCGGCCTGTTTGAGCATGGCGCGGGCCTTCGCCGGGTCATAGGCGTTGATCGCCGTGGTGTCCACATAGCCGGGCGCACCGGGCACGTAATGGCTGCCGATCGGCACGCCGAAGCCGTCCGCCGCCGCCTCGATGACGGCCCGGCGGTCGATGGCTGCGGCAATGGCGCGGCGCACCCGCACATCGTCGAGCGGACGGCGCCGGTTGTTGATGGCCAGGATGGTCTTGGCCCGCGAGGGGTTGCTCAGCACCACAAAGCGCGCATCGTTCTTGAACTGGCCCAGGCTGCGCGCCGCCGCGACGCGCGGAAAGGCATCGACATCGCCCGACAGCAGGGCCGCCACCTGCGCGGCGGGGTCGCTGATGAAGCGGAAGTTGACCTTGGGAATCTTC
>JBBQKT010000158.1:0-8334 GCA_038327205.1 Burkholderiales bacterium
GCGCCGCTTCACCGCATCGTGAATTTCACGCGTGCGGTTAGAGGTGATGACCACGATGGGCGGATGCACCGCCTTGATCGTGCCGAGCTCGGGAATGGTGATCTGGAAGTCGCTCAGCACTTCGAGCAAAAACGCCTCGAACGGCTCGTCGGCCCGGTCAAGCTCGTCGATCAGCAGGACGGGGGCGACCGCATTGGTCGGGTCGATCGCCTGCAAGAGCGCACGCGGGATCAGGAAGCGGGGCGAAAACAATTCGGCGCTGAGCTGCTCGCGCGACGCGCCGTCGGCCATGCGGATTTCAAGCATCTGCCGGGCGTAATTCCACTCGTAAGCCGCGCCCGCCAGATCCAGCCCTTCATAGCATTGCAGGCGGATCAGCGGGCGATGCAGCATTGCCGCCAGCGTCTTGGCGATCTCGGTCTTGCCGGTGCCCGGCTCGCCTTCGAGGTAGAGCGGGCGTTGCAGGCGCAGGGCGAGGAAGGTGGCGGTAGCGAGTTCGCGTTGGGCGACGTAGCCGTTGGCTAGGAGAGCTTGGGCTGTGTCGTCGATGCTGGTGGGGATGGCTGTCATTTGTGGCTGTTGGTGCGAAAAGTGGGCGGGG
Organism: Burkholderiales bacterium; assembly: GCA_038327205.1. Taxonomy (GTDB): domain Bacteria; phylum Pseudomonadota; class Gammaproteobacteria; order Burkholderiales; family Burkholderiaceae_C; genus Paucibacter_A. The sequence goes on from JBBQKT010000158.1 coordinate 602, forward strand.
CTGCGGGCAGCGGGTGCGCTCCACCGCTCGTGTCATTCCGCTTGCGCTCCCTTCTTTTACCTCGCCATGGAGCACACCCACTGCCCTTGCTTAACGAGACGTGGCGGGCGCCTCTCAATACACGATCAACGTCGCGAAGGAGCAGTCCGGCGGTGCGTTTTGCGCAAGTCAAGGGGGAGGCCGTGACCCTAGGTCACGCCGGAGTGAGAGAGCCCGGACTCAAACAGTCCAGTGGACTGTTTGTGCCTGGCGAGCGCCAGGGCCACTGGCCCTGGCATGGAGCAAAACGTGCCGCCGGATTGCTCCCGTGCGAACAACAACAAAAACTATGAAGCAGCCACCGCCCGCCCCGCCAACACCGGAATCAGCGCTGCCCGATACGCCGCCGACCCATGCAAATCGGTGTTCAACCCATCCGCACTGACGCTCACCCCAGCCGCCGCAGCCTGACTCCAGTTCGAGCCCAAAGCCGCTTCAATGTCTGTCGCGCGAAACACGCTCGCGCCCGCGCCGGTGACGGCGACCCGCACCCCAGCCGCCGACTTGCTGACGAACACGCCCACCAGCGAAAAACGCGAGGCCGGCTGCTTGAACTTCTGCCACGCGGCCTTGGTCGGAATCGGGAAGCTCACCGAGGTGATGACCTCGCCCTCGGCCAGCGCCGTTTCGTACAAGCCCTTGAAGAAATCATCGGCGGCGATGCTGCGGCGGTCGGTGTGGATCGTCGCCCCCAGGCCCAAGCAGGCGGCGGGATAGCAGGCGGCCGGGTCGTTGTTGGCGAGGCTGCCGCCGATCGTGCCGCGGTTGCGCACCTGCCGGTCGCCGATGCGACTGGCCAGGTCCGCCAACGCGGGAATGGCGGCGGCGAGTTCTTTCGATGCAGCCACCGTGGCATGCGTCGTCATCGCGCCGATGCTGACCTTGCCGTCAGCGACGGTGATGCCTTTCAGGTCGGACAGTGCACCCAGGTCGATCAGCGATTCGGGTGCGGCGAGACCCAGTTTGATCGCGCCGAGCAGGGACTGACCGCCCGCGATCAGCTTGGCGTCGGCACCGGCTGCCGCGCGGGCGGCATCGGCGATAGAGGACGGTTGGGAGTATTGGAATGTCATGTTCTTCTCCTCAGCGTGAAGCTTGAATGGCTTGCCACACGGTGTGCGGCGTGGCGGGCATGGCGAGATCTCTCAGGCCCAGCGCATTGCAGATCGCGTTGATGACCGCCGGTGGAGAGCCGATGGCCCCCGCCTCGCCGCAGCCTTTGACGCCCAGCGGGTTGTGGCTGCAAGGCGTGCCCTTGGCCGTCTTGACGTTGAAGCTGGGCAGGTCGTCGGCACGCGGCATGGCGTAGTCCATATAACTGCCGGTAAGCAGCTGGCCGGTCGCGTTGTCGTAGATGCCGTGTTCCAGCAGCGCTTGGCCAATGCCCTGGGCAATGCCGCCGTGTACCTGGCCTTCAACAATCATCGGGTTGATGACATTGCCGAAGTCATCCACCGCGCTGAAGCGGTCGATGCGAACCACGCCGGTGAGCGGATCGACCTCGACCTCGCACACATAGCTGCCCGACGGATAGGTGAAGTTGGTCGGGTCGTAAAACGCGTTCTCGTTGAGGCCCGGCTCCAGTGTTTCGAGCGGGTAGTTGTGCGGCACATAAGCCGTCAACGAAACCGACGCGAAGGGCACGCTCTTGTCCGTGCCGGCCACCTTGAACACACCGTCCTCGAACTCGATGTCGGTGTCCGCCGCCTCCAGCAAATGGGCGGCGATCTTCTTGCCCTTGGCGATCACCTTGTCCAGCGCCTTGACGATGGCTGAGCCACCGACCGACAGGCTGCGGCTGCCATACGTGCCCATGCCAAACAGCACCTTGGCCGTGTCGCCATGCTCGATCGCCACGTCCTCGATCGGGATGCCCAACTTGTGCGCCACCACCTGCGCAAACGTCGTCTCGTGGCCCTGGCCATGCGAGTGGCTGCCGGTGAACACCGTCACTTTGCCGGTCGGGTGAACGCGCACCTCACCGGCCTCGAACAGGCCAGCACGTGCGCCCAAAGCGCCGGCGATATTGCTGGGGGCCAGGCCGCAGGCTTCGATATAGGTCGAGTAACCCATGCCGCGCTTCATGCCCTTGGCTTCGCTGACCGCCCGGCGGGCTGCGAAGCCCGCCACATCGGCCAATTCCTGCACCGCGTCGAGCGTGGCATCGAAGTCGCCGACGTCATAGCTCAGGCCCACCGGCGTGGCGTAGGGGAAGCTGCGGATGAAGTTGCGGCGGCGCAGCTCGGCCGGGTCCAGCCCCAGCTCCATCGCGGCTGTTTCCACCAGGCGCTCGACCGTGTAGGTCGCCTCGGGCCGCCCGGCGCCCCGGTAGGCATCGACCGGCGCGGTGTTGGTGAACACGCCGGTCACTTCGGCATAAATCTTCGGCGTGGCGTACTGACCGGCCAGCAAGGTGGCGTACAGAATCGTCGGCACGGACGAGGCAAAAGTCGACAGATAGGCACCCAGATTGGCCGATGTGTGGACGCGCATGGCGACAAATTTGCCATCGGCGTCCAGGCCCAGCTCGGCCACCGTCGCATGGTCGCGGCCATGGGCGTCACTCAGGAAAGCCTCGCTGCGGTCCGACGTCCATTTGATCGGTCGGCCAATTTGCTTGGAAGCCCAGGTCAGTGCGGTTTCTTCGGCGTACAAAAAGATCTTGGAACCAAAGCCGCCGCCCACATCGGGTGCCACCACCCGCACCTTGTGCTCGGGGATGCCCAGCACGAAGGCGCACATCAGCAGGCGCGCGACGTGCGGGTTTTGGCTGGTGGTGTAGAGCGTGTAGCTCTCGTCCGACGGGTTGTAAGACGCGTTGGCCGCACGCGTCTCGATGGCGTTCGGGATCAGCCGGTTGTTGACGAATTCGAGCCGGGTGACATGCGCGGCGGTGGCCATCGCGGCATCGGTCGCGGCCTTGTCGCCACAGCCCCAGGTGTAGCAGACGTTGTCCGGTGCTTCCGGATGAACCATACCGGCCGCGCCCTTGGCCGAGCCGGTTTCCACCACCGGCGTTTGCTCGTCGTAATCGATCTCGATCAATTGCGCGGCGGCTTTGGCCTGCTCATAGGTTTCGGCGACGACGAGCGCAACTTGGTCGCCCACATAGCGCACCTGCGTGTCGCAGATGATCGGGTGCTTGGGCTCCTTCATCGGCGTGCCGTCGATGTTGTTGATCAGCCAGCCGCAGGGCAGGCCACCGACGGCACGGAAATGCGCGCCGGTGAACACGCCCAGCACGCCTTCAGCAGCTTCAGCGTCGGCCACCTGGATGCTCTTGATCATTGCGTTCGCGTAGGGCGAGCGCAGGAAGTAGGCATAGGTCTGGCGCGGCAGGACGATGTCGTCCGTGTACTGGCCGCGGCCGGTCAGAAAGCGCGCATCCTCGCGGCGGCGCACCGATTGGCCAATCAGGCCGGAAGTGACAGCACGGTCAGGGGCGTTCATGCGGGACTCCTCATGGCGGCGGCACCGGTCTGGACGGCGCGAACAATGTTGTGATAACCGGTGCAGCGGCAAATATTGCCTTCCAGCGCCTCGCGGATTTCGCCCTCGCTGCTGCAGGGGTGGTTTTGCACCAGGTCGATGGCGCTCATCACCATGCCGGGTGTGCAAAAGCCGCATTGCAGGCCGTGGCACTCCTTGAACGCCGCCTGCATCGGGTGCATTTCACCGTTGTGGGGCGACAGGCCTTCGATGGTGGTGATGTCTGCCCCGCTGGCCTGCACGGCCAGCAGGCTGCAGCTCTTCACGGCGCGGCCGTCGATGTGCACGGTGCAGGCGCCGCACTGCGCGGTATCGCAGCCCACATGGGTGCCGGTGAGGGCGAGGTCTTCGCGCAGGAACTGCACCAACAGCTGGCCGTCCTCGACCGTTCGCGTGACCGCCTTGCCGTTGACCTTGAGCGTGATCTTGTGACTCATGTACGTTGTCTCCGTGGGATTGCTGATACCGACCTCGGATGCTGGGCCAGACAGCACAGAAAATGGACTGCCGTAAACCCTTATGGATGCCCATACATAGGGCATCGGTGCACCGGGTCGGCACATCTGCCTGGCACACATCGCTGTGCCATGTGTTCCAAGCTGGTGCCACTGTGCGGGCAATGCCGACTGAGCGAGGCACTGCAGAGCTGCGGAACTCAGGGTATCTTGTGCGTCCGATCCGACCCGCCTCGCGCTACCTTCGCCCCATGGACAATGTTGACCTGCAAGTGATCCGCCAAATCGCCACCTGGCTGACCGAGGGGCGTGGCGTGGTGCTCGGCACCATCACCCGCACCTGGGGCTCGGCCCCGCGGCCGGTCGGCTCGGTGGTGGGCGTGCGCGACGACGGGCAGATCGCCGGCTCCGTCTCCGGCGGCTGCATCGAGGACGACCTGATCGCCAAGGTGCGCGAGGGTTCGCTTGATTTGAAGACGCCCGAGCCGCTGCGTTACGGTGTCGGCGCCGAAGAAGCGACCCGCTTCGGCCTGCCCTGCGGCGGCACCTTGGAGCTGATGCTGGAGCCGCTGGCCAAGCGCTCGTTGATCCCCGAGCTGCTGGCCCGGCTTGATTCAGGCGAGCGGGTGCAGCGGGTGCTTGATCTGGCGACCGGCGCAGTGCAATTGCACCCCCCGCGCGGCGATGCCGATCTGCTGACGCTGACCGCGACGACCCTCACCACCCACCACGGCCCGCAGTGGCGCCTGCTCATCATCGGCGCGGGGCAGATGACGCAATACCTCGCCCAGATGGCGCTGGGCCTGGACTACCAGGTGGTGATCTGCGACCCGCGCGAGGAATATGCCGATGGCTTCAGCGTGCCCGGCACGACGCTCACGCGCGACATGCCCGACGACGTGGTCACCGCCTTTGCGCCCGATGGCCACAGCGCCGTGGTGGCACTGACGCACGACCCCAAGCTCGACGATCTGGCCTTGATGGAGGCGCTGAAGAGCCCCGCCTTTTACGTCGGCGCGATTGGCTCGCGGGTCAACCAGGCGAAGCGCAAGGCGCGGTTGGCGGAACATTTCGACGTGACGGCGGGGCAGTTGGCGCGGCTGCATGGGCCGGTGGGGTTGAACATCGGTGCGCGGACGCCGCCGGAGATTGCGCTGGCGATCTTGGCGCATATGACGGCGGAAAAGTATGGCGTGCAGCTGACCAGTTCGGAGCTGGGTTCAGGGGCTGAGAGCGGCTGCGTCGTCTGAATTCGTAGCCCGCATGCCAATGCGGGGCACGAGCCGACGACTCAAACGGCCAACCCATTTCAACGATGGACGCATGCGAACACGGCACCGGGATTTCGCGGGACAACAACAACTAAATGAGGCAAATCGGTTGCTTCAACCCGACGCCGGGCAGGTGCTCGGACGCGCCTGCGTACGCACGACATTGAAGGCCGTGCCCCCGCCCACTGGCGTCATCTTGACCGTGCCATCGTCGATGAATTCACCAACGTAGGCGGCGGCCAGGCCGCCGGGCGCGGCGGCAAAGCTGATGTCCATGCGGCGGCCGTTGTAGGTGCCGGTGAGCACAGTTCTGACGCCGTTAACCGACACATTCGAATCCACCGTAAAACGGCCGCTGGCAGCACAGCCCGTTGGGTTGTCGGTAAAGAAGACGAAGCTGATCGTCTGCCCTCCCGGCCCGGTGCCGTCAAAGGTGAAGCTGATGAAGGGAATGAACAGCAGCTCGGCCCCGCCGCCGCAGCCCGACAGCAAGGCCACGGGCAACAGCACGCAGGCGGCCGCCGTGCCCAGCAACAGGTGCCGCCGTACGGCCGATGATTTGAATTGACGGGTTGTCATGGAGAAGTCCTTTCAGCAAGGGCGCGGAGGAATTCCGCGATGCTGGCGCGCAAGCGCGCCAGGTCGGGGGTCAGCGCTTGCATGCGCTGCTGCACGGCGGCAGGTGCGCGGCCGTTTTCAAAGATGAATTTCGAATCGCCGTTGTTCAAGGCCAAAAACGATTCATGCACCGCCCACAGCTGCAGACGCAACGCCTGCCATTGCGGCAACACCGGGGCGGGCCAGAAGCGGCTCAGGCTGCCATCGTGGCGCTCGCTGGCCGGCGCGTAACGGTCGCGCACCACGGCGCTGTAGGTTTGGGCAAAGGTGAAAAAGTTCTGCTGGGCGATCTTGGGCTGCAGCAGCAGGCCTTGCAGGTCGTAGGCCGCGAACAGGTATTTTTTGAGCGTCTCGGCCAGATCGATCTGCGCCGCGCGCGGATCACCAGGCGGGATGTTGCGCGCATCGGCCAGCGCCCAAACACGCGTGTCAAAGGCCTGCACCCGCGCGGCCAAACTGGCCGCGCTCTGCACCGTGAAGGTCTGGTCGTCGGCGCTGGTGACCAGTCCCAGCAGGCCGTAGCCGTTCATCGCCGGGCCGCCGGAAGCACCGCCCCGCACGCCGGGGAACTCAATCCGCAGCTGGCCTTGCGCGTTGGCCAGCGCCGCCACCGCGCCGCTGCGGGGCACGACGCCGCATTGCTGATCTTGGCCTAGCAGCCAGGTTTCCTGCCGCGCCGACACGCTGGTCGCAGCCGCCAACGCTCGCGGCTCGGGCGCGTAGCCGGACGGCCGCAACACGCGCAACAAAGCGACATCCTGGCCCGCCGCGTCGAAACCCGCTTCCAGATCGGCGCTGCGAGCACCCGCGCCGCTGTCGTCACCCGCACAAAAAACAATGTCGATGCGGCGGTTGCGCGGATCGACGGCGGCCGTCCCGGTGCCTGCGTCGGGCAGCACGACATGGCGGGCGGTGGCGATCAGCACATACCTGGCCGTCGTGCCGACCACCAGGCCAAAGCCCTGCTCGTTGAGATCGAGCGCACGCACGCGCACCACATTGCGCTGCAACAGCAGGCCCAGCTCGGGGCCGCTGAGAAAGCGGGTGTCGTCGTCGTTAGCTGCACAGGCCGGCAAGGCTGATGCCAATGCCAATGCCAATGCCAACGCCAATGCCAACGCCACCAACCCGATCCCTGCGCGGCTCATGGCTTGAAAGCCGCCCACTGACGGCGCAGCCAGGCGAGCGCCCCCCACAACACCGCCGCCGAACCCCACAGCAGCTGGGTCAGATGATGGCGCGCCCCGTATTCGAGCCAGCTCGGCTTGAGCGAGCGCTCGAAATCGCCCACCCGCTGGCGCAGCCCTTGCGCCGAGCCGCTCAACTCGATCAACAGCGGTGAGCTGCCCGCGATGATCTCAAAGCGCTCCAGCCGCAGGCCGTCCAGCTCAAGCCCGTCGCCCGCAGCCAGGGCCAGTGTCTGGCCAGTGGCAGGCAGGGTCAGCGTGCCACCCAACAGGCTTGATGACACCAGTGCGCTGAGGTCGCCCACCGCACCCTCTTGGCGCTCGACAAAGCGCAGCGCGGTCGGCTTCAGCCTGCTGATTTGCAAGGGCGCTTTATCGGCACCGCTGCTGCGGCCAAGACTCAACGCCATCGGCGGGGGTGCCTGCGCGGGCTTGGCCGCGTCACCCGCCAGCAAGCGCATCCATTCGCTGTGCGGGTAGTCGCGCAGCAGCGGCTCGGCGACATCGTCTACGCGCACCGTGGCCACACCGCGCATTTCAAGCTCGGCGATGACAGGCGCGCGGGCGCTTTCTACCCGCAAGGCCAGCGCGTCGCGACGCGCCTCCACGCCCAGGCTGGCACCCGCCGGCAAACGCAGGGCCCGCAGGCGCGACTCGGCGGCCTGCACGCTCAC
>JBBQKT010000159.1:0-8331 GCA_038327205.1 Burkholderiales bacterium
TGCTCGGCGGACAAGGCCAGTTGTTCGCTGACCCGGCGTGCGGCGCGCAGCACCAGGGCCTCGTCCAGGTGCGCTTGCTCCGCCATCGCATGGGCGGTGTTCTCCAACATGTCGGGTTGCATCTGCAAGGCCCAGACGATGGCGGAGATGGCGCTGATGCTGCGCCGCTGCAAGGCCTCGGGCATCACCAGGCCGTCCTGCACCTGCACGTGATAACGCACGCTGGCCACGGCGGCAGGGGCCATGCCCCAGCTTTCGCACAGCGCCGCGCCGAGAGCGTCGTGGCTGACACCAAAGGCGGTTTGTTCCAGTTGCGCCAGCTCGGTGTCGCTGCTGGTGGCGCGCAGCATGGCCGGGTAATGGGCTGAGGCATGGCGGTACAGCACCGCCTTGCCGCATTCTTCAAACAGCCCGGCCGAATGGGCAGCCCAGGGATCAACGCCCAGCATTTGCCCGATGCGGCCCATCAGCAAGCCGCGCTCGGCGGCGCGTTTCCATACCGGCTCGAGTTCGACGGCCGCAGGAAACGCGGCGCGCAAGCCCATCTCGAAGGTGATCGCGGCGACCTCACGCATGCCCAGATAGGTCAGTGCCTGCTGCACCGTCTGTACCCGGCCGCGCAGGCCGTAGAGCGAAGAATTCACCGCCTTCATCACCGAGGCCGCCAGTGCCATATCGCTCTCGACCAGGGACGACATGGCCGACAGGTCGATGTCTTCGGCGGCCATCAGCAGTGACAGCTTGACCAAGACTTCGGGCTGGGCCGGAATTTCAATGTCCAGCGTGCTCAATTGCGGGTCAATAGGCATGGTGATGGCACTCCGAGAAATCAATTGAACTGATGGTAATTCACAGATTGAGCGCAGCCCAGCCTGTCTTGAGAATCAGCGCCGAGACGACCACCACAAACATGCCGCGCACAAAGCCCGTGCCACGGGCCAGCGCCAACCGGGTGCCGAGCAGGCTGCCGAGCACATTGGTGACGGCCATCACGGCGGCGATATGCCACCAGACATGGCCCTTCCAGGCAAACAGTCCGATGGCGGCGAGATTGGTGGCCGTGTTCATCAGCTTGGCGGTGGCCGAGGCGTGCAGAAAGTCGTAACCCAGCAGCCGCACAAACAAAAACACGAAGAAGCTGCCGGTGCCCGGGCCAAAAAAGCCGTCATAAAAACCAATGACAAGGCCGATGGCGGCCGCGACCAGCGTCTCACGGCGTCCTTGGTAAAGCGGTGTGTGTTCACGGCCCAGGTCTTTTTTAGCCAGCGTGTAGATCAACACGCCCAGCAGGATCAGCGGCAGGGCACGGCGCAGGCCCTCGGCGCTGACCAGGGTGACCACCCAGGCCCCGGCAAAGCTGCCGACCAGGGCGACGCCAGCAGCGGGCAACAGGGCGCGCCAGTTGAGCGTGACGCGGCGGGCGTATTGCCCGGTGGCCCAGGCCGTGCCCCAGACAGAAGCGGCTTTGTTGGTGCCGAACAGGGTGGCCGGGGCGGCGCTGGGGAACACGCCGAACAGGGCCGGTATCAAGACCAAACCGCCGCCCCCGACCACCGCATCCACAAAGCCAGCCAGCAAGGAGGCCAGCGCGACGGTCAGCAGATCAAGCATGAGGCGAGCATGAAACGAGGGATCCCAGTCAGCAAAAAAATTGGGCACCTGAGACGTTAGCCTCGGTGCCCATGAATTGTGACAGTGTCACTTTAATCGTTTGAATTGCTCTATTTGTTGATGTCTCCTCGGTACCGCCCGGTGACCGTTGCTTGCGCTCCAGTCACATCGAGTGACTTGAATGTACGAATAGCAAGTTATGCACGCACTTGGGGTTTTCACTGCTGCGATGCACCAATTCAGTGCTGTTAGCCTGCGCTCACACTTCGTTTATCGCCTGCTTTACTGTCTCTTCGCTTAAATTGCTGGCGCACTCTTGTAGGAAACGGTAGGCATATCCCCGCAGGTAATGACCGCGTCGAAGTGCAATTTTTGTTGTGTTTTTGCTGAACAAATGGGCGGCCGGAATGAGGCGCAGGCCACTGTCACGATTCGCTTCGAAGGCCATCGCTGCCAGGATGCCCACGCCCAGGCCCACCTGCACATAGGTTTTGATGACATCGGCGTCGAGTGCTGACATCACGATGTCCGGCGTCTGCCCGGCCGCCGCAAAGGTGGCGTCGATCCGCGCCCGGCCGGTGTAGCCCTCGAGGTAAGTGATCAGCGGATGCTCGGCCAGCGCTTCAAGCGTCAACACCGGCAGCGCGGCCAGGGCGTGACCCTCGGGCACGACCACCGCGTGGTGCCAGGTGTAGAACGGAAAAGTGACGAACTGCGGCAGGTCGTCGAGCGCCTCGGTGGCGATGCCGATGTCGGCCTCGCCCGATTGCAGCAGGGCCACGATTTCGGCCGGGCTGCCTTGGCGCAGCACCAGATGTACCTTGGGAAACGCCGCCTTGAAGCGCGCCACCACTTGCGGCAGGGCGTAACGCGCCTGGGTGTGGGTGGTGGCAATCGTCAATTGGCCGACCTCGGCATCGGCAAACTGCTCGGCCACGCGCTTGATGTTTTTCGCGTCCAGCAACATGCGGTCGACGATGACGGCCAGCGCCTTGCCCGGTTCGGTCAGGCCCAGCAGGCGCTTGCCGCGCCGCACGAACAGCTCGACGCCCAGCTCGTCCTCCAGGTCCTTGATGTGCTTGGACACGCCTGACTGCGCGGTGAACAGCGCGGCGGCCACGTCGGTCAGGTTGAAGTTCTGTTGCACCGCCTCGCGGATGATGCGAAGTTGCTGAAAATTCATTCAGATCACCGCGTCGAACATGCTCAGCCGCGACGCGCTGAGCTTGACCTGCTGCCCCGATTGCAGATTCAGCGCCGCCGCCTCGTCGCGGCTCACTTCGGCTTCCAGATGCTGGCCATCCGGCCCGGTCAGCTCGATGCGGCTGGACGCACCGAAGGTCAGCACCCGATCCACTCGCGCGGCCAGTCCTTCGGCATCGGGGGCGGTCAGGATCTGCAGCTCGTGCGGGCGGGCATAGGCCTGGACCTGGCGGGCGGCGGCGATAGCGTGGCCATGGGCCAAGCTCTGATCGCCGACCCGCAGGATGCCGTTTTCCGTCCGTCCCTCGAAGCGGTTCACCGCACCGAGGAAGCCGTAGACGAAGGGTGTCGCCGGATGCTCGTAGACCTCGTTCGGCGTGCCGACCTGCTCGACCACGCCATGGTCCATCAGCACCACGCGGTCGGCCACTTCCAGCGCTTCTTCCTGGTCGTGGGTGACGAAGATGCTGGTGATGTGCAGCTCGTCATGCAGGCGGCGCAGCCAGCGGCGCAGCTCCTTGCGCACCTTGGCGTCGAGCGCACCAAACGGTTCGTCGAGCAGTAGCACGCGGGGCTCAACCGCCAGCGCGCGGGCCAGGGCGATGCGCTGGCGCTGGCCACCCGACAGCTGTGGCGGGAAGCGGTCGGCCAGCCAGTCGAGCTGCACCAGCTTCAGCAGGTCGTGAACCTTCTTGGCGATTTCTTTTTCGCTCGGCCGGCTCTTGCGCGGCTTGACCCGCAGGCCGAAGGCGACGTTGTCGAACACCGTCATGTGGCGGAACAGCGCGTAGTGCTGGAACACGAAGCCGACCTGGCGCTCGCGCACATGGGTGTCGGACGCGTCCTCGCCGTCCAGCAAGACCTGTCCGCTGTCGGCCGTTTCCAGCCCGGCAATGATGCGCAGCAGGGTCGTCTTGCCGCAGCCGGACGGGCCCAGCAGCGCCACCAACTCGCCACTGGGGAAGTCGAGGCTGACATCGCCCAGGGCGGTGAAGGCACCGAAGGATTTGTGGATGTTCTTGACTTGAATGCTCATTGAATTTCCTTGCGGGCTTGGCTTGCGCGCCACTCGACGAATTGCTTGAGCACCAGGGTCACCAGGGCCAGCAGGGCCAGCAGGGACGCCACGGCAAAGGCAGCCGCGAACTGGTACTCGTTATAGAGAATCTCGACATGCAGCGGCAGGGTGTTGGTCTGGCCGCGGATATGGCCGGAGACGACCGACACCGCACCGAACTCGCCCATCGCCCGCGCATTGCACAGGATCACGCCGTACAGCAGGCCCCACTTCACATTTGGCAGGGTGACGGCCCAAAAGGTCTGCCAGCCCGAGGCACCGAGCACGGTGGCGGCTTCTTCTTCATCGCGGCCCTGCGCCTGCATCAGCGGGATCAGCTCGCGGGCGACAAACGGAAAGGTCACGAACACGGTGGCCAGCACAATGCCGGGCACCGCGAAGACGATCTTCAGGTCATGCGCCTGCAGCCACTCGCCAAACCAACCCTGCGCGCCGAACAGCAGGATGTAGCTCAGCCCGGCCACCACCGGCGACACGCTGAACGGCAGGTCGATGAAGGTGATCAAGAACTGCTTGCCGCGGAAATCGTGCTTGGCCACCGCCCAGGCGGCGCTGACGCCGAACACCAGGTTCAGCGGCACGGCGATCAGCGCGGCGATCAGGGTCAGCTTGACGGCCGACAGCGCATCCGGCTCGATCAGCGCGGCGATGTAGACATCCCAGCCTTTCCTCAGTGCCTCGCTGAACACCGCCACCAGGGGCAGCAGCAGGAACAGCGTGAAAAAGGACAGGCCGAGGGTCAGCAGGGTGCGGCGCACCCAGGGCGCTTCGCGGGTGGCGGGGTTGCTTTGGTAGCGGGTCGTTGACATGGCTATTTCTCCCCGTTCCGGCGCGCACTCCAGGCCTGCAGGCCATTGATGGCCAGCAGCAGCACAAAGGAGAAGATCAGCATCACCGCAGCAATCGCCGTCGCGCCGACATAGTCGTACTGCTCCAGCTTGGAGATGATCATCAGCGGCGTGATCTCGGAGACCATCGGCAGGTTGCCGGCAATGAAGATCACCGAGCCGTACTCGCCCACCGCCCGCGCAAATGCCAGCGCAAAGCCGGTCAGCAGGGCCGGGGTCAGCATCGGCAGCAGCACCAGGCGGAAGGTCTGCCAACGGTGCGCGCCCAGGCTCGCGGCGGCTTCTTCCAGCTCGGTCTGCATGTCTTCCAACACCGGCTGGACGGTGCGCACCACAAACGGCAGGCCGATGAAGATCAGCGCCACCAAAATACCCAGCGGCGTGAACGCCACCTTGATGCCGCGCGGTTCCAGAAACTGGCCCAGCCAGCCATTGCCCGCGTACAGCGCCGTCAGCGCGATGCCGGCCACAGCGGTGGGCAGGGCAAAGGGCAGGTCGATCAAGGCATCGACGATCTTCTTGCCCGGAAACTCATAGCGCACCAGGGACCAGGCCAGGATCAGGCCGAACACGACGTTGATCAGCGCTGCCACCAACGAGGTGCCGAAAGTCAGCTTGTACGAGGCGATCACGCGCGGCGAGGTGGCTGCGACCCAGAAGGCCTCGGTGCCATTCGAGAACGATTTGAAGAACACCGCCGACAGCGGGATCAGCACAATCAGCGACAGGTAGAACAGGGTGAAGCCCATCGTTGGGCCGAAGCCGGGCAGGACCCTGCGGAAACGGCGCTTCGACACCGCCGCGACGGGCGGTGTATGCAAGACGGCGATGCTCATGGGCGGCTCAGCGCTTCACGATCAATTGGTCGTAAATCCCGCCGTCTGCAAAGTGCAGCTTGGTGACGGCCGGCCAGCCGCCCAGCAGTGAATCAACGGTGAAGGTTTTGATCGCCGGGAACTTGGCCGCATTGCGCTTGAAGACGGCCGCATCGCGCGGGCGGAACTCATGTTTGGCGATGATTTCCTGGCCCTCGGGGGTGTAGAGGAAATCGAGATAAGCCTGGGCCAGCGGCCGGCTGTTTTTCTTGAGCACCACCTTTTCATTGATCGCCACCGGCGCTTCCGCCTCGATGGTGATGCTGGGGTAGACCAGGTCGAACTTGTCCTTGCCGACCTCCAGGGCGATCAGCGCCGCCTCGTTCTCAAACGTCACCAGCACATCGCCGATGGCGCGCTGGGTGAAGGTCGTCGTGGCACCGCGCCCGCCGCCGTCCAGCACCGGCACATTGGCCAGGAATTTGCCGACGAAATCGCGCGCCTGCGCTTCGCTGCCGCCCTTGGCGATGACGCTGCCCCAGGCGGCCAGATAGGTGTAGCGGCCGTTGCCCGAGGTTTTGGGATTCGGGATGATGACGGCCACGCCGGGCCGGGCCAGATCGGCCCAGTCCTTGATTTGCTTGGGGTTGCCCTTGCGCACCAGAAAGATGGTGGCCGAGGTGTAGGGCGCTGCGCCCTGCGGGAAGCGCTTGCGCCAGTCGGCGGCGACAAAACCCTTGTCGGCCAGCGCATCGAGGTCGGTCGCCTGGTTCATCGTCACCACGTCGGCTTGCAGGCCGTTCGCCACCGCCTGCGCCTGCGGGCTGGAGCCGCCGTGCGACTGGCTCAGCGTGACCGACTTGCCGGTCTTGGCCTTCCATTGCGCGGCAAAGGCCGGGTTGATGTCCTTGTAGAGCTCGCGGCTGACGTCGTAGGAGACGTTGAGCAAGGTGTCTTGCGCCAGCGCCGCGAGAGGGAAGGCCAGGGCAGCCGCCAGGGCGATGGATTTGATCGTTGTTGTGTTGAACATGCGTTTTCTCTTCGCGGCAGCAAGGCCGATTTGCACAGCCCGCCAGAGTGCCCACAAACGCTTATTCCAGGAACGACAGTTTTTGTATTTGCTTATGCCTGATTAGCTTTGCAAAAAGGCTGCTGAGGGCGCTTCGGCGCCAGCCGTGCCGATAATCGACCGGATGCAAGCCGCACCCATTCCCGACAACGACGACGAGCGCCTGGCCGCGCTGCGGGCTTTACTGATCCTGGACACGCCGCCCGAGCAGCGCTTTGATCGCTTGATCCAGTTCGCCGCCGATGAATTCGATGTGCCGATTGCCCTGCTGACCCTGGTCGACCGGGACCGCCAATGGTTCAAATCCAGGACCGGGCTGGACGCCTGCGAAACCGATCGCGAAAGCTCCTTCTGCGGCCACGCGATCCAGTCGGACGACACCTTGCTGATTGCCGACGCGCTGCGCGACCCGCGTTTCGTCGACAACCCGTTAGTCACCGGCGCGCCCTTCATCCGTTTCTATGCCGGCGCGCCGCTGCAGATCGAGCCAGGTTTGCGGATTGGCACCCTGTGTCTGATTGACACCAAGCCGCGCACCTTCGATGCGGTCGATCTCGCCATCCTGGGCACCCTGCGTGACCTGGTGCAAGAAGAGCTGCGCCGTCCGGCCGCCGAGCACTGAAGCATGGTGACGATCCGACGCAAACAATTGCTGCTTGTCGACCCGCATTCGCTGTTCCGCCGCACGGTGGCTGCCGTGGCCCGTGAGTTGAATCTGGCCGATGTCCATGAGGCCAGCAGCCACGAAGCGGCCCGTCAGATGCTGCAGTCGCAGCACTTCGACGCCCTGATGCTGGACATCGGCGAAAGCCTCAGCGCACTGGCGATCGTGCAGGACGTGCGCGGCAGCGGTACCGTGAGCGATGCCGCCATGCCCATCGTGCTGACGGCCGAATCCTGCGATCTGGCCACGCTCACGCTGTTCAAGCAGGTGCAGGTGCGCCGCATCATGCTCAAGCCCTTCAAGGTGAAGACGGTGCTCGACGCGATGTCCGAGTTGGTCGGCCACTGAGGGCGGTGGATCCAATCAGTTAGCCCGGTGCGGCTTGCTTTGGGGGTCGAACGGCGCCTGCGCGTCGCCCCGGCGGGGTCGATTGATGGCGAGAAAAACACCATGAAGCGCCGTTTACTCGCCACTTGACCCGCTGACATGGCGGGAAGAATCAGGAGGATGGTTGCTTTCACCCGCGTTTTGATGTCCTGGCGTCTGATCGGCCTCGGCCTAGTCGGGGCGAGTTGCCTTGTCGTGCTGGTGGCTTGCGGCGGCGGAGGCGGCGGAGGCAGCGGGGGTTCGGCCAGCCTTTCCACACCCGCTGCCGCCGCGCTCACGCCAGCAACGGCGCCGGCCGTCAGCACCTTGCGGCTGGCCATGCCGCGCCAGGGCATCACCGCCAACGAGCTGGCCGTGATCGTGGCCGAGGGTGACGCGTTGTCCGAGTCTATCGCCGCCGAATACCAGGCCGCGCGCGGGATCCCAGCGGCCAACATGATCCGCGTCAAGCTGGGCACCAGCGCCGATTCGATCAGCGCCGCCGATTTCGCGCTGCTGAAGGCCGACATCGACGCCAAGCTGCCCGCCGGCGTGCAGGCCACGGTGTTGACCTGGACCACGCCCTACCGCGTGACGGGCACCTGCTCGATGAGCATCACCAGCGCCCTGGCCCTGGGCTACGACGCCAAATATTGCGGCAGCGGCTGCGTGGAGAC
>JBBQKT010000160.1:0-8244 GCA_038327205.1 Burkholderiales bacterium
ATCGGCCGGGTGCTGGGCATGGGCTATGGCCAGGTCGACAGCATCGCCAAGCTGATTCCCGCCCCGCCGGGCAAGACGGTGACCCTGGCCCGTGTGCCTGAAAAACCCGATGACAAGCTGATCTACGCCCGCCTCGAAGCACCCGAACTGGAAGAGCGCGAGCGCAACGAAGAAGAGGTGGCCGAGCTGCTCAAGCTGGCCGCCCGCGTGGAGGGCATGGTGCGCAATATCGGCATGCATGCCGGTGGCGTGTTGATCGCGCCCGGCAAGATCACCGACTTCTGCCCCCAGTACCAGCAGCCCGGTTCGAACAGCGCGGTCAGCCAGTTCGACAAGGACGACGTCGAGGCGATCGGCCTGGTCAAGTTCGACTTCTTGGGCCTGGCGACCCTGACGATCCTGGAGCTGGCGAAGAACTTCATCAAGGCCCGCTACCCCGATCAGCAGGGCTTCAGCTGGGAGACGGTGCCGCTGGACGACCGCAAGGTCTTCCAGCTGTTTGGCAATGGCTATTCGGAGAGCGTGTTTCAGTTTGAATCGCCGGGCATGCAGCGCCTTCTGAAGGACGCCAAGCCCTCGCGCTTTGAGGACTTGATCGCCCTGGTGTCGCTCTACCGTCCCGGCCCGATGGACCTGATCCCGTCCTTCGTCGCGCGCAAGCACGGCAAGGAAGCGATCGAATACCCACACCCGCTGCTGGGCCAGGTGCTGGAAGAAACCTACGGCGTCTTCGTCTACCAGGAGCAGGTGATGCAGGCGGCCCAGGTGCTGGGTGGCTACAGCCTCGGTGGCGCGGACATGCTGCGTCGCGCGATGGGCAAAAAGAAGGCCGAGGAGATGGCCGAGCATCGCGGCATCTTCAGGAAAGGCGCGGCCGAAAAAGGCATTGGCGCGGAGAAGGCCGACGAAGTCTTCGACCTGATGGAGAAGTTCGCGGGCTATGGCTTCAACAAGTCACACGCCGCCGCCTATGCCCTGCTGTCGTACCACACGGCCTGGCTGAAGACCCATTTCGCGGCCGAGTTCTTCGCCGCCAACATGACCATCGAGGCCGACGACACCGACAAGCTGAAGGTCTTGATGAACGATGCCAAGTTGTTCGGCATCGAGTTCCAGCCGCCCAATGTCAACCTGGGCGTGCATCGCTTCGAGCCCCTGTCGAACAAATTGGTGAACTACGGCTTGTGCGCCATCAAGGGCACGGGTCAGGGCGCGGTCGAGGCCATCGTCGCGGCGCGAAGCTCGGGGGGGCCGTTCAGCAGCTTTTTCGATTTTTGTGCCCGCGTGGATCGCAAGGCGGTCAACAAGCGCGCGGTCGAGGCATTGATCAAGGCCGGTGCCTTTGACGCCCTGCAACCCGACCGCGCACGCCTGCTGGCGAGCGTCGCGCTGGGCTACACCTATGCCGACAAGCAGACCGAAAACATCGATCAGGGCGGCTTGTTCGACTTTGACGATTCACACGGCTCTTCGGTCACCGAACCCGAGTTGGTCAAGGTCGCACCTTGGGGCATCAAGGAGCAACTGACGCATGAGAAAACCGCCATCGGCTACTACCTCAGCGGCCATCTGTTTGACGAGTGCGCCGACGAGGTGCGCCGCATGGTCAAGCGCCGGGTGGCCGATCTGCAGGACAGCCGCGAGCCGACGCTCGTGGCCGGCATCGTCAGTGACATGCGCCTGATCAACGGCAACCGCGGCCGGGTGGCGATCTTCAAGCTCGACGACAACACCGATGCGATCGAGGCGGTGGCCAGCGAGGAGCTGCTCAATGCCAACAAAGAAACCTTGGCCGAAGACGAGCTGGTCATCATCAGCGGCAAGGTGCAGAACGACCGCTTTTCGGGCGGTCTGCGCCTGACGGTGCTGCAGGTTTTCAGCCTGGCCGCCGCGCGGGCCAAGTTCGGCAAATACCTGAACGTGCCGGTGCAGGGCGCGTTGCCGCCTTTGCAGGAGGTGCTCAAGCTGTGGCCGCCGCGCCAGGTCGAGACCGATCAAGGCCCGGTGCGCCAGGGCCTGCGGGTGCAGACCCACCATGTGCTGAACAGCGAGCACGGCCGGGCCGAATTCAGGATCGAGCTGGGCGATGAAAGCCGTTTCTGGCCCTGCGATGAGGCCTTGGCCAAGATCAGCCCCACCGCGAGCATCGTTTACGACTGAGCCCGGTTTCACAGGGTAAATCGGCCATTCAGGGGCCTGATAAGTCAGCGAAGATTCGTGCTGATATGTTGGCCCCGCACTTTAAAACCGCCACCCCCCGCACCGGTCTGATCCTGACCGGTGGCGGCGCGCGGGCGGCTTATCAAGTGGGGGTGCTGGCGGCGCTGGCGCAACTGCGCCGTGACGCCGGGGCCACCGAGTCCAACCCCTTTCCGATCATCGCCGGCACCTCGGCCGGCGCGATCAACGCGGCCACCCTGGCGGGGCAGGCGGATGACTTTGACGGGGCGGTCGATGGCCTGATGGAGATCTGGCAAAACATCCACGCCGAGCAGGTCTACGCCGCCGATGCGTTTGGCGTGATCCGCAGCGGCGCGCGCTGGTTGACGATGATGAGCCTGGGCTGGGCGCTGGCACGCTGGCGGCGCACGCAGCCAAAGAGCCTGCTCGACAACGCGCCGCTGGGCGATTTGCTGCGCCGTTGGGTGCGGCTGGAGCGGCTTGACACGATGCTGACGGACGGCCATTTGCACGCGCTGGCGATCAGCGGATCAAGCTACAGCTCGGGCCAGCATGTGACGTTTTTTCAGTCGCACGCCACGGTCGAGCCCTGGCTGCGCTCGCAGCGCCTGGCGGTGCGCACCCAGCTGTCGATCGAGCATCTGCTGGCCTCGTCGGCCATTCCCTTCATCTTTCCGGCCCAGTCGCTGGATTTGCAGGGCCAGGCCGAGTGGTTTGGCGACGGTTCGATGCGCCAGAGCGCGCCGATCTCACCGGCCATTCATCTGGGGGCGCAGCGTGTGCTGGTGATCGGCGCAGGCCGCATGCACGAGCCCGCCGGTGCGCCGCGTGCGGCCTTGGTGCAGGGGCACCCGAGCATGGCGCAGATTGCAGGCCATGCGCTGTCGAATATTTTTCTTGATGCGCTGGCCGTGGATGTGGAACGCCTGCAGCGCATCAACAGCACCTTGAAACTGCTGCCCCCTGAGGCCCTGGCTGCCACGGTGCTGCGCCCCATCGACGTGCTGGTGATTGCGCCCAGCCGCCGCCTGGACGATCTGGCCGCCGAGCACCAGGCCAGTCTGCCGCCGCCGATCCGTGCGCTGCTGCGCGGGGCGGGGGCCAAAAGCAGCGCCAACAACAAGGCCGCCAGTGGTTCGGCACTGACCAGCTATTTGCTGTTCGAGCCCTCGTTCACCAATGCCCTGATCAACCTCGGCATGAGCGACACCCTGACCCGTCGCGCCGAGGTGCAGCGGTTTTTTGGCTGGCCGGCGCAGGCGCCGAGCGTCGATCCAGCGGCGCTGCGGCGGCGGCGGGCAGGGTTTGCCGAAGCGGCTTGACGGTCGCCAACCCGCCCGTCATTCCCGCCTTCGCGGGAATGACCGTGAATCAATCCAGGGCCCAGCCGTTCACCACCAGGCCCTGCGACGACAGCTTGGCAGCCAGCTTGGCCCCCACGCCGCGAACCCGGCGCCGCAGATCGGCCCAGTCCTTGAACGGCCCCTTCGCACGCGCTTGCAGCATGCGCTCGGCCAGTGCCGGGCCGATGCCGGGCAGCGATTCAAGCTGGGCACGGGTGGCCTCGTTCAGCTCCAACGGCGCAGGCTGGGCCCAAGCGGCAGGAGCCAGCAGGAGGAACGCGAGCAGCGCGCGGCGATTCATCTCATTCCCCGTTCTGGGCCCGCACCATCGCCGCATACGCCCCGTCGGCGGCCAGCAATTCGCTGTGCGAACCGCTTTCCAGCACCCGCCCGGCGCCCAGCACATGGATGGTGTCGGCGCTGCGGATGGTGGACAGGCGGTGGGCAATGACGATCAGGGTCTTGCGGCCCTGCCACTGTTCCAAGGCCTGCTGTACCGCGCGCTCGCTCTCGGTGTCGAGCGCCGAGGTGGCCTCGTCAAACACCCAGATCGGTGCGTCTTTGTAGAGCGCGCGGGCAATGGCCAGGCGCTGGCGCTGGCCACCTGAAAGCTTGCTGCCGTTGGCACCGACCACCGTGTCCAGACCCTGCGGAAGGCCCTGCACAAAATCCCACAAATGGGCGGCGCGCAAGGCCTGTTCGAGCCGGGCGGCATCGCGCGGCTGGGCATAGGCAATGTTGTCGGCCACCGAGGCATCGAACAGCACGATGTCTTGCGAGACGACGGCAAACTGGCGGCGCAGGTTTGCCTTCTTGAGCGCCTGGATGTCAATGCCGTCGAGCATCACCTGACCCTGGTCGGGCTGACCGAAGCCAAGCAGCAGATGAATGATCGAGCTTTTGCCCGCACCGGACGAGCCCACCAGGGCGGTGGTCTGCCCGGCCTTGAAGGCGAGGTCCAGGCCGTCGAGGGCGGGGCGTTCGGCATCGGGGTAGCGCAGGCTGATGCCCTGCATCGCGATCTCGCCCCGGCATTTGTCCAGTTCCTGCGTGCCGGCGTCGGGCTCGGCCGGCATGTCCATCAAGCCGAGGCAGCCGCGCGCCACCACCATCGCCGTGGTGATCGGCTGGGCCAGATCGCTGAGGTGGCGCAGCCGCGAGGTCAGCAGCAGCAGGGCGGTGACGAAGGCCGCGAACTCGCCGACGCCGGTATTCGTTTGGCGCGCCTGCAGCAGGGCAAGGCAGATGATGATGGACAGGCCGATGCTGGCGATCAGCTGCGAAAGCGGCTGGGTCAGCGCACCGGCGGCGGCGGTCTTCAGGCTGCTGCGCTGCACGTCGCGGGCCCGCTCGGCAAAGGCCGCACGCTCGTACTCGGCCGCATCGAAGCTGCGCACCACGCGCCAGGCGCGGGTCACGTCATCGACCTTGTGCACCAGCTGCAGCTGCGCGTCATAGGTGCGGCTGCCCATCTTGCGCACCCGCTTGTTGACCTTCTGCACCACCAGCGCCATCAGCGGCGTGGTGACCAGCGAGAGCAGGGTCAATTGCCAGTTCAAAAAGAACAAATAGCCCAGCATCGCCACCGCCGGCAGGCCGTCGCGCAGCACGCTGATGACGACGCCGCCGAGCAACTGCATGATCTGCTGCGGGTCGTTGACGACCTTGGTGACGGCGGTGCCCGGCTGCAGGCTGGTGAACACGCGGGCATCGGCCTTCAGCAGCGCTTCGAGCAGGGCAGCGCGGAAATCCATCACGCTGCGCGAGAGCGTCCAGTTGAATAAATACTGGCCCAGAAAGCTGAACAGCCCGCGCAGCGCGAACAGCCCGATCAGCGCCACCGGCACCCACCAGATCGAGAAGGCATCGGCCTTGAAGCCATCGCCAAACACGGTCTGGATCAGCTTGGGGATCAGCGGCTCGGTGCAGGCCGCGCCGACATAGGCCAGGATGGTCAGCGCCAAGCCGCCGCGATAGGGTTTGACATAGGTCAGCAGGCGCTTGGCGATCGGCTTGAAGTCAGAGTCGGGTTCGCGATTGTTCGAGGTCATGCGAACAATTGTCACCGCTGTTTTTATACTGCCCGCCATGACATCGACAACCCCTGTTGCCAAGCGCCGCGTGCTGCATTTCGTCACCGGCGGCTTCTCGGGTGCAACCCAGGTTGCCGTTGATCTGGCACTGGCTGAATTGCCCAGCGAGCTGATCGAGCCCCTGCTGGTGCTGCGCAAAAAACGCAACACCGATCCCGCCCGTGTGCAGGCGCTGCGTGAGCGGGGCTTGCGGGTCTGGGTCCTGCCAGGCTGGTCGCATCTGGCGACGATCTGGGCCTTGCGAACGTTGTGCCTGGCGCAGCGGCCCGATGTGCTGGTGGCCCATGGTTTTCCGGAGCATCTGCTGGGCCGCTGGGCGGGGCTGTGGGCGCGTGTGCCCAAGCTCGTCCAGGTTGAGCACAACACCCGTGAGCGCTACAGCCGCTGGCGGCTTTGGCAGGCCCGTTGGCTCAGCCGCCGCAGCGCCAAATTGGTCGGTGTCAGCGAAGGTGTGCGGCAGCGGTTGGTCGAGCTGGGCATGCCGCCAGCGCTGACGGTGGCGATCCCGAACGGCATTGCGCTGGACCATTTTGCCGAACCCTTGCCGTTCGCCGAGCGTGAGGCTTCTCTCGTAATGTCGGCCCGTTTCGCCCGCCAGAAGGATCACCTGACCCTGATCCGCGCGCTGGGTCTGTTGAAAGAACGTGGTCTAAGCCCGATGCTGCGCCTGGCCGGGGCGGGCAAGGCGAGCTACCGCCAAGCCGCCGAGGACGAAGTTGCGCGGCTGGGACTGGTCGATCAGGTGCGCTTTCTGGGCCATCACGGCGCCATGCCCGCCCTGCTGATGAGCACGCAAATTTTCGTGCTCGCCACCCACTGGGAAGGCATGCCACTGGCCCTGGTTGAAGGCATGGCCGCCGGTTGTGCCTGCGTTGCGTCGCGGGTGCCAGGGGTGGAAGGCCTGCTCGACGAGGGCGTCACCGGCCTGCTGGTGCCCGAGGCCGAAGCGCCCGCGCTGGCCGATGCGCTGGAGCGCTTGCTGCGCGATGCGGCGCTGGCCGCGCGGCTGGGCGCGGCGGCCCGTGAGCGCGCCTTCGCCGAGCATGGCGGGGCGCTGATGACGCAGCGCTACGAGGCGCTGCTGCTGGGCTTGTAGCCCGCCCGCCGCAACCAAAACGCCAGCTGCAGCGCCCGCCACCACCAGCCCCGGCGCAGATAGCCGCGCATCAATTCAGTGGCCGACAGCGGCGAGGACGCCTGCCAGCGCTGGGCGAATATCGTCAACGCAGCGGGCAGGTCGGGCGAGCCAAGTCGGCTCAATCGCTTGGCCGCGCGCAAAAACGTGCGGGCGCTGAAATGCGCCGCGACAAAGCGTGTTTCGGCGCTGCTGGACCGCAGCAGATCGCCAAGCCCCACCAGCGCGTTCGTCCAGTCATCCAGCTTGGCCGCCGTCAGATTCGCCAGGGTGCTGCCTGGGCGCTGGCGGTAAGCGACCCAGACCTGCGGCGCATAAAAAAAGCTGCGTGCGTGCCGGGCCAGTCGGGGGAATACCGCGAGGTCTTCAAACACGCGGCCAGCGGGAAAGCGCAGGTCAGCGGGCCAAATTGCGCGGCGGATGACCTTGCTCCAGGGGTGGAGCTGGCCCGCTTGGAGCAGGCCGCGGACCAGCAGGTCGGTGTCTTCGCTGCGCACGTTGGCGGGGCCGCTGAAGCTTGACTGGTGCGCGTGGCGGGTGCGACGTGCCTGGCCGGTGGCGTCGTCGAAGCTGCGGAAGTCGCAACTGACCCAGTCCGGCGAATGCGCGTCCACGATGGCTCGCAGTGCAGCCAGCGCGCCAGCCTCCATCAGGTCGTCGGGATCAATGAACCAGAGGTAGTCGCCCCGCGCCGCGTCGAGCAGGGTGTTGCGGGCCGCGCTGATGCCGCTGTTGACGCTGTGATGCAGCAGACGGACCTGCACGGGATGCGCGGCTTGCAGCGCGGCGAGCACGGCGGCTGATCCGTCGGGCGACGCGTCGTCGAGAAAGATCAACTCGACCCCGGCATGGGCCTGGCTCAGGATCGATTCGGCGCAGGCCGCCAGATAGGCCTCCACGCCGTAGACCGGCAGCAGGATGCTCAGCCACGGCCTGGGCCTCGCGTTCATGGTTTCAGGTCGAGATAGCGTGCCAGCAGGCTGCCGCGCAGCAGCCAGCCGCGCGCCAGGCCTTGCTCGGTGACGCGCCGGTCGCCACCGCGCAGCTTGATCAGCGCAGGCAGACGCCCCGGCGCCGGGCAGGGCGTCAGCGCCATGCGGGCGTAGAGATGGCGCTTGCGCCAGCCCAGGGCGGCGTGCAGGCTCAGCGCCGTGTCTTCGGCACGCAGCAGGGCCATCGAATAGCGCTGCGGGCTGGCGTCGAGCAGTGACGCGGCGGCCAGATGCATGGTCAGGTATTGGCGGTGCTGATCGTCCAGGCCCTGCACCACTTGGTCGTAACGGCCCTGCGTGCGCAACTGCTCGGTGTAGGCGGCTTCGCCGAGCTGCAGCACGGTGTCGTATTCACGCGCCAGGTCGGCGACAAATAGGCAGCCGGGCGCGGCGGCCATGAACCAGTTTTCGACAATGGGCAAGTCGGGCCGGGTGGTGAAGCGGTCGATGTAGAAGCCGACGTAATCGGTCTGACGCTCGGCCTGCAGCGCATGGACCCA
>JBBQKT010000161.1:0-8129 GCA_038327205.1 Burkholderiales bacterium
ACGAGCGAACGAACGTCGCCGACGTTGGCAAGGTGCGAGAAGAGCTGCAGCGCCTCGATGAATGCGCGGCCCTGCTCGCGCGAGCCGCGCAGGTCGAAGCTGAACACCGAGCCGCAGCCGCGCGGCAGCAGCCGTTTCGCAAGCTCGTGATCGGGGTGCGATTCGAGCTCCGGGTAGCCGACGGCCTCGACCATCGGGTGGCCTGCCAGGAAGCCGACGACCTTGCGGGTGTTCTCGACGTGGCGGGCCATCCGCAGCGGCAGCGTCTCGATGCCCTGCAGGATCAGCCACGCGGTGTGCGGGCTCATGCTGGCGCCGAAGTCGCGCAGGCCTTCGCGGCGGGCGCGCAGCAGGAAGGCGCCGACGGTGCTCTCCTCGCTGATCACCATGCCGTGGAAGCCCTCGTAGGCGCGAGTCAGTTCGGTGAAGCGGCCGGAGCGCTCGGTGGCCTTGTCCCAGTCGAAGTTGCCGCTGTCGACGAGCACGCCGCCGATCACGGTGCCGTGGCCGGAAAGGAACTTGGTCGCCGAGTGGTAAAGCAGGTCGGCGCCGTGCTCGAACGGCTTCATCAGCCACGGCGTCGTGAAGGTGGAATCGACGAGCAGGGGCAGACCGGCGTCATGGGCGACGGCGGCAATCGTCGGGATGTCCAGCACGTCGAGGCCGGGGTTGCCGAGTGTCTCGCCGAAAAGCAGCTTGGTGTTGGGCCGGATCGCGGCGCGCCAGGCGTCGATATCGCCGGGCTTGACGAAGGTCGTTTCAATGCCGAAGCGGGCCAGCGTGTAGTGCAGCAGATTGTGCGAGCCGCCATATAACGCGCCGGAGGACACGATGTGCGAGCCGGCCCCGGCCAGGGTGGCAATGGCCAAATGCAGCGCGGCCTGCCCGCTGGCCGTGGCAATCGCGCCGACGCCGCCTTCGAGGGCCGCCACACGCTCCTCGAACACCGCAGTGGTCGGGTTTGACAGCCTCGAATAGACATGACCGGCCCGCTCCATATTGAACAGGGCGGCGGCGTGGTCGGCGCTTTCAAAGACGAAGGAGGTGCTCAGGTGAATCGGGGTGACGCGCGCGCCAGTTGCGGGGTCAGGGGCTGCGCCAGCATGCAGGGCCAGCGTGTCGAATCCAAGGTCAGCCATGGTGTCTCCGGGTGTTTGCTGCGGGGATTGTGTGCTATGTTTCTCTGAACAAAAACGCCCCGGCGTTGAAGGAGATTTCCCTATGAAAGTCGTCGATATTTTGCGCGTCAAAGGCGGCACCTTGTTTACCGTCACGCCGGATGAGGCGCTGTCGCTGGCCGTCAACGTGATGGCTGAGCGCGACATTGGCTCGCTGGTGGTGATGGAGCACGGCAACTTGGTCGGCATGTTGACGTTTCGCGAGGTGATCTCCGCCATCGTCAAGAACGGTGGCAACGTCGGTGACACCAGCGTTCGATCGGTGATGGAAAACCATCCGCTGACCTGCACGCCCGAGACCGAGATCGACGAGATCCGCCGCATGATGCTGGGCCGTCATGCCCGCTACATGCCGGTGCTGGACGGCCGCACCCTGATGGGCGTGATGTCGTTCTACGACGTGGCCAAGGCGGTGGTCGATGGTCAAGACTTTGAGAACCGCATGCTCAAGGCCTATATCCGCGACTGGCCGGTCGAGCACCCGGAAGAAAGTGTTGATGCGAAGGATTGATTGAACCCGAACGGGCAAATCATCCATAGCGGCCTGCGGGCCGCTTTTTTGTTCGCGAAGCCAATGTTCTCCACCGTACAGACGGACTTCTTTTAGAAAAATATCCTGTCAGATGAGGTTCATCTTGTTCGGGGCCCACTGTTGAACCCGGAGTGGCGCATGAAGTTGACGAGAGTCTTGGTGGTCGATGACAACGAGTCATTTCTCGAAATGTCGCATTTCGTGTTGAGAACAGCCGCCTATGACGTGGAACTGGCATCAAGCGCCGCCCAGGCCTTGATCAAATTGCCGAACTTCAAGCCCGATGTGATCTTGATGGACATCCAGATGCCGGAGATGGACGGCATGGAACTTACCCGTCGCTTGAAGGCTGACCCTGCCACTGAGCACATCGTCATCGTTGCCTTCACGGCCTATGCGGCCAACGGTGATGAGCAGGAGTTGCGTGCGGCTGGTTTTGATGGCTATATCGGCAAGCCGGTGGACGTGATGACCTTGGCCGCCGAGGTGCGTTTCTGGGTTGAAGCGCCAGCCAGCGCACGGGCTAGTCGCTTCGTCTGGCCATGACCTCAAGCCTTCCGTTACCCACGCCATACAGTACCAAGCGTCACGGCCTGACCCTGGCGAACTGTGATGACGAGCCGGTGCAAACACCAGGTTGCATTCAGGCCCACGGCCTGCTGGTGGCCCTCAGGCTCAGCGATCTTGTGGTGATGCAGGTGAGTGAAAACTGCCTGCTGTGGACGGGACTGGCCGTCGATCAGGTGCTGGGTCAGCCGGTGGCTCAAATGATTGGCGCCGACGCTGTGCTGCGCATCGTTGCACTGATCCGCAGCGAGTCGCTGGACTACAACCCCTGCTATGCGCTGACGGCCCGGCTGCCGGGCGGTCCGGTCGATGCCCCGGCGATGGACATGAGCATCCACATCGCCGACGGCGCGCTGTTGCTGGAGATGGAGCCCAGCAGTCGCAGCACCGCCGTGGCAGGCCATGACGGCGACTACTTTGCCTTGGTGCGCAAGACCATCACCCGACTCAAAAGCACGCAGTCGCTGGTCGAGTTCTGTGAAGCGGTGGCACAGGAGACGCGCAGTGTCACCGGTCTCGACCGGGCGATGGTTTATCAGTTCATGGACGACGGCAGCGGCTATGTCATGGCTGATGCACGGCGTGAGGATTTGCACTCGTGGTTGGGGCTACGCTACCCAGCATCTGACATTCCGCGTCCGGCGCGAGAGATTTTTCTGCGCATCGGCGTGCGGCCCTTGCCCGATGTGAAGGGCGAACTGTGCGAGATGGTGCCGCTGCGCAACCCCGATACCGGCCGGCCCCTGGAGATGACGTTTTGCACCCTGCGCGGCGCCTCGGTGATGTACACCGAATACCTGCAGAACATGGGCGTGGCCGCAGCCTTGGTGATGCCAATTCTGTGTGACGGCGCACTGTGGGGCTTGATCGCCTGCCACCATTACACCGCCCGGCCCATGTTCTATGCGGTGCGTGCGGCGGCTGAATTTGTGGGCCAGATCGCCTCGCTGGAGATCAAACAGGTGCAGACGCGCGAGCACCTTGAATACCGCCTCAAGCTCGATGCCGCTCACTTGGCCGTGCTGGCCCGGGCGGCGCTGGGCGAGGAGGTGGGCGCTGGTCATTTGGCTTCGATGGTGGAAGGCACGCCCTGCCTGATGGACGGCATTGTGGCGGGCGGCGTGGCGGTGTTCGAGCGGGGTCAATGGCACACGGCGGGCAACACGCCGGAGGCTGAGCAATTGAAGCTGCTGGCCGCCTGGTTGCGCGAGCAGATCAACGCATGCAGTGCCGCGACCCTGGTCTTTGCGACCGACGCCCTGGCGCAGCTCTATCCGGCCGCAGCAGGCTTTGCCGACACGGCAAGCGGCGTGCTGGCGATGGCCGTCTCGCGCCATGCCGACAGCGCGCTGATTGTCTGGTGTCGCGGTGAGCAACTGCAGACCTTCAACTGGGCGGGCAATCCGCATGAGAAGCCCACGAGCGTCGGCCCAAATGGCCCGAGCCTCAGGCCTCGCCGCAGTTTCGAGCAGTGGCAGGAGCAGGTGCGCGGCCGGTCCACGCCCTGGGTCAGCGTCGAGCTTGACGCTGCCCGAAACCTGCACCGTCTGGCGGTGGACTTGGTCGTCTTGAATGCCGATCGCCTGGCGCAGACCAACGCCGAACTGGCCAGTAGCAATGCCGAGTTGGACACCTTTGCCTATGTGGCCGGGCATGACTTGAAAGAGCCGCTGCGCGGCATCAACAAATACGCCCACCGACTGTTGGAAGACGCCAAGCTCGGCCACACATCAGACCCGGCTCAAGCCGAATGGCTGCTTCGGCTGACGGTGCGTATGGACACCCTGCTCGACGCGCTGCTGCATTACGCCAGCGTCGGGCGGCTGACCCTGGATTTCAGCGAGACCGATCTTGGCCCGGTGTTGGTCGAGGCGATTGATATGCTGGGCGCGCGCGTGGCCGAAAGCGGAGTCGAACTGCTCGTACCCCGGCCGTTGCCTGCCGCCTTTTGCGACCGCATTCGCGTGCGCGAGGTGTTCTCCAACCTGATCTCCAACGCCATCAAATACACCGATCAGCTCAAACCTTGGGTCGAGATTGGCTATCTGCGCCCTGACGAGCCGCGTCCCGCCTCAAGCCCGGCCGAGACCCAGGGCAGCACGATTTTTTATGTGCGTGACAAGGGCGTCGGCATCGACGACCGGCACAAAGAGCGCGTGTTTGAGATCTTCAAGCGCCTGCACGCGACCGATGCCTATGGCGGCGGCAGTGGTGCAGGCCTGACCATCACTCGAAAGATGGTCAGCCAGCACGAGGGCTGCATCTGGTTCGACTCCCAGCCGGGCGCGGGCACGAGCTTTTATTTCACCTTGGGCGGTCAGCGACCGACCAGTCCATGAGCTTGGACGCTGACGGCCGTGCGGTCCTCGTGGTTGAAGATTCGGATGACGACTTCGACACCGTGGTGGCCGCCGCCAAGCTCGCGGGCATTGGCAACCCGCTGTTGCGGGCCGTCGATGCAGACGCCGCCGCCACATTGCTGTTCGGCCCCTCTGCCGCTGACTTCGCCTTCATGCTGCTGGATTACAAGCTGCCGGGGCTTGATGGCCTGAGTCTGCTGCGCCGGGTGCGGCTCACCCCTCGGCTGTCCCAGCTGCCGATCATCGTCTTCACCACCAGCAGCAACCCCGGCGACCGGGCCTTGTTCTATGGCGCGGGGGCCAATGCCTTTCACATCAAAGAGGTGCAATACCCGGCATGTCTGCAGACGCTGCAAGCCATTTTTGACTACTGGCTCAAGCGTGTCGTGCTGCCCAAGGGTTTGAACACCCTGGCCTGATGAGAACTGACCCTAGCCGACCGCTGCGCGTCTTGATCGTCGACGACAACCCGCTGGATCGCGCCGATGCAAAGGCTGCCCTGTTGAAGGGCTCGACTCGGCGCTATGACTTCATCGAGGCGTCCACAGCCAAAGAGGGCCTGCAGTTTTGCCACCAGCAGCCAATCCCGGATTGCCTGGTGCTTGATCTGGGTCTGCCCGATGCCGGCGAGCTGGACGTGCTTCAGCAACTGCCGCGCGACGCTGATCAGCTGCTGCTGATCCCCGTGGTGGTGTTGACGGCGGCTGTTGCGTCGGGGCTCAATCAGGCCGTGATCCGGGCTGGCGCGCAAGACTATGTGGGCAAGGCTTGGCTGCGCCCGGAAACGCTCACCCAGGCGGTCGAGAACGCGATCGAGCGGCTCGCCTTGGCCCGCATTTCGCAGGCCGCGCGCCATGAAGCCGAATCAGCCCGACTTCACAGCCTGGCCCTGGCCCTTGAAAACACCAAGATGCACGAGGCCAGCCGCCTCAAAAGCCTGTTTCTGGCCAATATGTCGCATGAGCTTCGCACGCCCTTGAATGCCATCATTGGTTTTTCGGATCTCTTGCGCTCCGGCATGGTGGCAGTGGATTCGCCCGAACATGCGTCCTTCCTCGGCCATATCGGCAGCAGCGGCCGGCATTTGCTGCGCCTCATCAACGACGTGCTCGACCTGTCCAAGGTCGAGGCAGGCAAGTTTGATTTCTTCCCCGAACCGGCCAAACTGGCATTGATCTTTGAGGATGTCGGGCAGATGTTTCAGCTGGAGTTGCAGCGCAAAAAAATTCGTTTAAGCGCCTTCGTCGAGCCCGGCCTGGATGGCCTGATGCTGGACGTGCTGCGGCTCAAGCAGGTGCTCTACAACTACCTGTCCAATGCCATCAAGTTCACCCCGGATGGTGGGCAGATCAGCCTGCGGGCCAGCAGCGAGGGTGCTCTGCAGTTCCGTATCGAGGTGGAAGACTCTGGCATCGGCATCGCTGCGGACGACCTGCCGCGCTTGTTCACGCAGTTCCAGCAGCTCGACGCGGGCTACGCCAAAAAATACCAGGGCGCCGGCCTGGGGCTGGCGCTGACGCAGCGGCTGGTGCATGCACAGCAGGGCCAGGTCGGCGTGCGCAGCGAGCTGGGGGTGGGCAGCGTGTTCCACGTGGTGCTGGACCGGGTGGCTGCGGCCAGGGTGAACAACCAGGGCGGATAAACTCGGCGACTCGCTCCCCGCGTCCCCCAGGATTCCCCATGTCAGGCAGCACCTTCGGCGAAGTCTTTCGCGTCACCAATTTCGGCGAAAGCCATGGCCCAGCCATCGGCTGCGTGATTGATGGCTGCCCACCCGGCCTGGCGCTCAGCGAGGCCGATATCCAGCCCGAACTGGACCGCCGCCGCCCCGGCACCTCGCGCCACGTCACCCAGCGCAACGAGCCCGATGCCGTCGAGATTTTGTCCGGCGTATTTGAGGGCCTGACCACCGGCACGCCGATCTGCCTGCTGATCAAGAACACCGACCAGCGCAGCCGCGATTACGGCAACATCCTCGACACTTTCCGCCCCGGCCATGCCGACTACACCTATTGGCGTAAATACGGCCTGCGCGACCCACGCGGTGGTGGCCGCAGCTCGGCCCGGTTGACTGCGCCGATGGTGGGCGCGGGGGCGGTGGCCCGCAAATGGTTGTTCGAAAAGTACGGCACCCAGTTCCGCGGCTGCATGACGCAGTTGGGCGAGCTGGAGATCCCGTTCGAGGGCTGGGAACATGTCGGCCAGAACCCCTTCTTCGCCGCCAATGTGAGCAAGATTGCCGAGCTCGAAAACTATATGGACGCGCTGCGCCGC
Organism: Burkholderiales bacterium; assembly: GCA_038327205.1. Classification (GTDB taxonomy): domain Bacteria; phylum Pseudomonadota; class Gammaproteobacteria; order Burkholderiales; family Burkholderiaceae_C; genus Paucibacter_A. The sequence goes on from JBBQKT010000161.1 coordinate 6,912, forward strand.
GCCGGGGATTCGGTCGGCGCGCGCATCCGCGTTGAGGCGACCGGCGTGCCGGTGGGCCTGGGCGAGCCGCTGTTCGACAAGCTCGACGCCGACATCGCCTACGCGATGATGGGCATCAACGCGGTCAAGGGCGTCGAGATCGGCGCCGGCTTTGGCGTCGTCGCCCAGCGCGGCAGCGAACATGGTGATGAGCTGACGCCCTTGGGTTTTGCATCCAACAACTCGGGCGGCATGCTGGGCGGCATCTCGACCGGCCAAGACATCGTGGCCAGCATCGCGATCAAGCCGACCAGCTCGATCCGCACGCCCAAGGCCTCGATCGACCGGGCCGGCCAGCCATCCGTCGTTGAAACTTTCGGCCGCCACGACCCCTGCGTGGGCATCCGCGCCACACCGATTGCCGAGGCCATGCTGGCCCTGGTGCTGATGGACCACGCGCTGCGCCACCGCGCGCAGTGCGGCGATGTGGTGCTGCCGATCGACGCGATCGCAGCATCCACATCCCCGCGTGGCTGAGTCCAAAGTCGCGTCTAAAAAGACGCTCGCGGCCTGCGCCGCGCTGTCGTGCGCCTACTTTGCGGCCATTGGCGGTTTCAACCCCTACTCGCCCCTTTGGTACAAGGAATTGGGACTGCCCGTGGTGGCCATCGGCATCCTGGTGTCCTTGCAAAGCTGGACCCGGCTGTTCGCGCCCTATGCCTGGGGAGCCCTGGCCGACCGCAGCGGGCGGCGGGTGCAGATCATGCGCTGGGCGTCGCTGGCGAGCTTTGTGGCCGGCATCGGGTTCTTGCTGCCGCCAGCCTTTGGCAGCTTGGCCGCGGCGACATTTTTGATGTTCGTGTTCAACGCCGCGATCGTGCCGATGAGCGAAACCATCATTGCCACGCAACTGATGACCGCCGACGGCGGCATGGATGCTCGGCGTTACGGTCGGGTGCGGATGTGGGGCTCCATCGGCTTTCTTGTCAGCGTGGTGGCGATGGGCTGGTGGTACCAGGCGCATGGCATGAAGGCCTTTGCCATCACGACCATCGTGCTGCTCGGTGTGATCGCGGTATGCGCCTGGCGGGTGCCACTGCAGCCCGTCGTGCCGCACCATGCGCATGAGCCGAGCCTGCCGGTCGGCCAGGTGCTGCGCCGCCCCGAGGTGCGCTGGTTTTTTGCCAGCGTGTTCCTGACCGTGCTGGCCCATTCGGCGCTTTACGCCTTCTTCAGCCT
>JBBQKT010000162.1:0-8125 GCA_038327205.1 Burkholderiales bacterium
TGCTGACGGTAGGCGGCATCAACGGTCTTGCGATCAACACGGCGCACGAGCTGGGCCACAAGTTGCCGGCCTGGGAGCGCTGGCTGTCGCGCATCACCCTGGCACCGGTTGCTTACGGGCATTTTTACGTGGAGCACAACCGCGGCCACCACCGTCGCGTGGCAACTTTTGAAGACCCGGCCAGCGCAAGGCTGGGCGAGGGCTTCTGGGCCTTCTTGCCGCGCACGATGATCGGCGGCCTGCGCTCGGCCTGGGCACTTGAAACGCAGCGCCTGCACGGGCGCGGCCTGCCTTCGCTGAGCTGGCGCAACGAGTTGCTGCAAGCCTGGGCGATGACCGTGGTGTTTTACGGTGGCCTGTGCCTGTGGCTGGGCTGGATGGTGCTGCCGTTCTTGCTGGTCCAGGCGTTTTATGGCGCGACCTTGCTGGAGGTGGTGAACTACATCGAGCATTACGGCCTGCTGCGTGCGACTGGGCCCGATGGCCGGCCGGTGCGCTGCGCGCCGGAGCATTCCTGGAACTCAAGCCACCGCGTTTCCAACCTGTTTCTCTATCACTTGCAGCGCCACAGCGACCACCATGCCCATCCGGCCCGGCGCTACCAAGCCTTGCGCCATTTCGAGCAAAGCCCGCAGCTGCCCTCGGGCTATGCCGCCCTGCTGCTGCTGGCCTACTTCCCGCCACTGTGGTTCAGGCTGATGGATGGCCGGGTGCTGGCGCACTACGGCGGCGATGTAAGCCGGGCCAACCAACAGCCCGGCTACCGATCTCGCACCCGCATGCCTGCCGCAGGCCACAAGTAGTCAGCATGCTGATGGCCGAATGGCCGAACGGCAGCACGACGCGTCGATCAGCTCCAGGCAACGGCGCTGTCGAAGTCGGTGCCACGCCCAATGAAAGCGAAGAGCGCTCGGCCAGCGCAGCCTGCATGGCGCGCAGCAACTGGTCTTCACGGACCGGCTTTTGCAGCAGGGTGAGGCCAGCCTCCTGTGCTTCGGCCAAGCGCTCGGGGGTCATGTCCCCGCTGATGAGCAGGGCTGGCAAGCCCGGCAGCGCGCCACGCAAGGAGCGCACGGCCGCAATGCCGTCATCGACCCCGCGCAGGCGCAGATCAGCCAGCAGGATGTCGGGGTGGCATAGCAGGCCTTTGACCAAGGCCTCGCGCATGGTGGGGGCCACCATCACTTCACAGCCGAGGCCGCTCAGCACGGCGCTGAGCGCCAGCCGCACAGGCTCTTCGTCGTCGAGCACCAACACCCGCAGCGCCGCTGGCAACTGGGTGCTCAGCGGTGGGCCATCAGTCGCCTTCGGCGCAGGCAAACCGTCGACCGCCGCAATGCTGATGCTGAACGTGCTGCCCTCGCCGGGGGCGGATTGCAGGTCGAGATGCAGGTCGAGCAGATCGACCAGCCGGCTGACGATGGAAAGACCCAGGCCCAGGCCCTTGGCACGGTCCCGCTCGGGGTTGCCAATTTGATAGAACTCTTCAAAAACTCGCGACTGCTCAGCCTGCGCAATGCCGCAACCGGTATCGCGCACGACCAGGCGCCAGATATCGCCGCCGGCCGCGTGGCGCTCGATGCGCAGGCTCACCTCACCCTGCTCGGTGTACTTGATGGCGTTATCGATCAGGTTGCGCAGAACGCGGCCTAGCAGGTAGGGGTCGGTGTCCACCAAGGCTTCATCGACGACATCGGGGGCGGGCGTTTCTAGGTGCAGGAGCAAGCCCTTGCGCTGGGCGGCGGGCTGCAATTCTTGGCACAGCCGGGTCAGCCAGGGCCACAGGGCAAACACCTCGGCTCGGACCGGCAGGCCCTGGGCGTCGAGCTTGTAAATGTCGAGCGCTGCGTCCATCTGTTCGGCCAGGGAATGCACGGCCAGGTTCATGTGGCGGACGATGTCGGCACTGGCAGGGTCGAGGTGCCGCTTCATCAGCGCCGCGCTGAACAGCGACAGGGTGTGCATGGGCTGGCGCAGGTCATGGCTGGCCGAAGCCAGAAAACGGGTCTTGGCCTGCATTGCCGATTCGGCCTGCTGCAAGGCCAATCGCAGATGCTGGTTGGTCGCCACCTGCTGCTGGCGGATGGCGACAGAGTCGCTAAAAACCCGCGACACATCGCGGGCCAGCCCGGCCAATACCCAGGCAAAGCCAAGAATCAGCCCGCCCACCACCCCCTCGATCCAACCCACCCCATGCACGCCGCCGCTGCCGGTGAACCAAGCCAGGCTGTTGGCCAAGGTTACCGGCAACACAAAGGCCAGCAGCACCGGCTGATAGCCGGCGGTGACAGCCACGGCGCCAGCGCACAAGCCGAGCAGCAGAATCGTCTGCACCATCCGCTGGTAGTCGCTCAGGTACGGGGCAAAGGCTATCGACGCGCCAAACAACAACCCGTTCAGAGCGGCCAGGGCCACCGCCCCGTTCAGCCGCCGATGGAGCGACACGGTGTGCAGATGCGGCAGGCGGCCTAGCAGGTGGTAGCGCAGGGCCAGCACGCCCAAAGTCAGAACCAGCCACATCGACCACAGCCACAGCGGTGCCCGTGGCGCCGCCATCAAGGCCATCACCAAGGCACAAAAAGCCACCGGAAACCACACGCGCCGTCCCTGCCGGGCCCAAATCTTCAGCATTTCTTCGCCCAGGCCGGCGGTGGACCCAGAGTCCGCTGATTTGTCCTGCATCAAAACCTCCGCATCGAGCGGGCGAAGTATCGCCCGCTCGATCAGCGCTTTGGAGCGGGCTCAGGCCAGGGCAATGCGCCGCCTTTGGTGGGCCGGGCGCAGCACATCGTCGAGCAGGTTCAGGTAGTAGGCCAGCGGTGGCACGCGCTTGCCGGGATGGCAGGCCATGGCGTCCCAGCGGCCGAGCTGCAAGGCCTCAGCGGCAAAGGGCTGGGCCAAAAAGATCAGCCGCTCGACCGGGTTCATGCGGCCGGCCAGGCAACGCTCGGCCGCCACATGCAGGCGGATGGGCTCCAGCACGGCAGGCCCGAAGCCACCCGCAGCGAGCAAGTTCAGCGCGCGTGTTTCGTGCTCGTCGTGATGCAGGTCGTCTGCGGCGGCGCCGTCGAGCATTTGCCCCAGGTCGTGCAGCAGGGCCGCCGCCACCAAGGTTGTGTCGGCGTGCGCCCATTCGGCCAACTGCGCACATTGCAGGGCATGGGCCAAGGCGCTGACGCCCCCCTGCTCATAGGCCACTGCCCCACGGCGTGTCAGCAGCGCTTCGATCTTGCAAACGATATCCATGGCGCGCAGCATCGCGGCCCATGGTGACCGCACGATGACGGTCCTTCACGACTTTTGCAAAGCCGCCAGTGTTCAAATTGAATGAACCTTGGCGACAAGGCCCGTGAACCCAACGGCAGATCAACGCAAGCACACTGAACTCACCATGCAACGCATCACACCCACCGTCTCCCCCGCCCGACGCTACAGCGCCGTGGCCATTGCTTTGCACTGGCTGCTGGCGCTGGCCATCATCGGGGCGTTCAGCGTGGGTCTTTACATGGCAGATCTGCCGTTCTCGCCCTTCCGACTGAAGTTGTACAACTGGCATAAATGGGCCGGTGTGACGATCCTGGCCCTGTCGGCGCTGCGCCTGCTGTGGCGCCTGGCAAACAAGCCGCCAGCCGATCTGCCGATGCCCGCCTGGCAGGCCCGCGTGGCCCATCTGACGCACGGCCTGCTCTATGCGCTGTTTTTCGCCGTGCCGCTGGCCGGTTGGGCCTACAGCTCGGCGGCCGGCTTTCCGATCGTCTGGTTTGGGGTTCTGCCGCTGCCCGACTTTGTGCCCAAGGACAAGGCGCTGGCCGAGATTTTGAAAGAGCTGCACGGCTGGCTGGCTTACGGCATGGCGGCCCTGGTGCTGGCCCATATCGCCGGTGCGTTGAAGCACCACCTGATCGACAAAGACGGCCTGCTGCTGCGCATGATGCCCGGCCGCAACTGAACCCCAAGGAGCCCCCGCAATGAAAACCTTTCTCGCCATCGTTTTGATCGCTGCTTTTGCCACTGTCGCGGCCACCGCCACCAGCAGCGCCTTCGCCCAGCCCAAGCCGGCCCAGTTGGTGGCCGCCCAGAGCGAGCTCAGCTTCACCAGCAAGCAGATGGGCGTGCCGGTGGACGGCAAGTTCAAACGCTTTGATGCGCAGCTGAGCTTTGACCCCAAACATCCTGAAACCGGCAAGGTGGCCTTCAACATCGACCTGGCCAGCGTCACCCTGGGCGCACCCGAGCTGGAAGCCGAGTTGGCCAAGGCGGTCTGGTTCGACAGCAAGAAAACGCCGCAAGCGAGCTTTACCAGCACCGCCATCAAGGCCGCCGGGCCGGGCAAGTTCGAGGTGGCGGGCAAGTTGACGATCAAGGGCCTGGCGCGTGACATCGTCGTGCCGATTGCCTTGGCCCAAGCCGGGGCCGGGGCCGGGGCAACGGCCGTCACCACGGCCACCGGCGGCTTCGTGCTGAAGCGCCTGGAGTTCAAGATTGGCGACGGCGAATGGGCCGACACCTCGATGGTCGCCAATGATGTGCAAGTGAAGTTCAAGCTTTTATTCAACGGTATCGCACCGCTTTAAATTCCTCCCCCCCCCTACGCAAGGACCCAGACCCATGAAAAAGACCCTCATCACCGCCGCCCTGTTGACCGCTGCCGCACTTGCTCAGGCCGCGCCTGCGACCTACGCCGTGGACCCGACGCACACCTTCGTGACTTACGAAATCCAGCATTTCGGTACCTCCACCAACCGCGGCCGCTTCGACAAGAAAGAGGGCACGGTCGTCTTGGACAAGGTTGCCAAGACGGGCAAGGTCGACATTACCTTTGACATCGCCTCGGTCAACACGGGCGTCGGCCCGATGAACACCCACCTGCTGGGCGACGATTTCTTCTCAGCGGCCAAGTTCCCGACCGCCAAGTTCGTCGGCGACAAGTTCGTCTTCAGCGGCGACAAGGTCACCGAAGTCATGGGGCAACTGACCATGAAGGGCAAGACCGCCCCGGCCACGCTCAAGGCCACCAATTTCAACTGCTACGACAGCCCGATCCTCAAGCGCGAAGTTTGCGGTGGCGACTTCGAAGCCGTCATTGACCGCACCCAGTGGGGCATCGACTACGGCCTGGCTTACGGCTTCTCGAAGAACGTCAAGCTGGTGATCCAGGTCGAAGCCGTCAAGCAATAAGCAGCGCAGGCTGACGCCAAACCCGCTTGCTCGCCAGAGTGAGCGGGTTTTTTCGTTTCCGACTGTCGCTTTCATCTGCAGTTCAGCCCCACAGCGTTGCGTCGCATCACAGTGCGCAAGCCTCGCCCGCTGCGGCTCAGTACAGTGCAAGGCATGAGTCCTGCTTCCTTCAACGCCGAACCGACCCTCTACCAGCGCTGGCAGCGCTTTTCGGTCGCCGCCGTGCTGGCCTTTCATGGCTACGCGAACTGGTTGGTCGGCATCAGCTGGCGCAAGTTCGTCCTGCTGAGCCTGGCGCTGATCGTCGGGGCCAATATCTTGCAAGACCTGCCGCCCTTCACTTGGCGCGTCAGCGAGATGGTCGAGACCATCGAGCCTGCAGCGCCGCCGCGCGAACCGAAGCCGCCCAAACCGGCCAAGGCCGCCAGATCTGCGGACAAGCCGATCAAATATGAGGTGACCATCGACGAGCGCGGCGTGCGCATTCAGCCCGCCGCTGAGGCTGCGAGCGGCGCTGCGTCAGCGTCCTCGGCGGCCTCCGATTCAAGCAACAGCGACCTGCCCTCGGTCATCATCGACCTGCCCAAGAACGCCCGCACCGACGAGATCCGCCAAGCCATCATCGAAGCGCGCGACGCGGTGGAAGAGGCCGCTCGCGACGCCGCTGACGCTGCCCGCGAAGCCGACGCCGATGCCCGCGAGGCGCTGCGCGAAGCCAAGGCGGCCGCCCGCCAGCCCGGCCGCCGCACCACCGTCATCCGGCTGGGCGACTTTCTGGTCAATCTGGCCGTCTTCATCGTGCTCAGCTCGGCCGTCATCAAGGCCATGTACAAGGGCCGCATGGTGGCCGAGGTGAAGGCCGCGCAGGCGACCGAAACGGCGGAGGCCGAGTCGCTCAAGCGCCAGGTGGTTGAGGCCCGCATGGCCGCGATGCAAGCGCAGGTCGAACCCCACTTTCTGTTCAACACCCTGGCGTCGATCGACCATTTGATCGAGACCGATCCGCCACGTGCCTCGCAGATGCAGAAGAACCTGATCGCCCTGCTGCGCGCCTCGATGCCGACGATGCGTGAGGCCAATGCCACCGCAACGCGTGACCTGGGCCGCGAGCTGTCGGTCATCAAGCCCTACCTCGAGATCCTCAAGGTGCGGATGGAAGAGCGGCTGCAGACCGAAATCGACGTGCCCGAGGGCCTGATGTCGGCCGAGTTCCCGTCGATGATGATCCAGAGCCTGGTCGAAAACGCCATCAAGCACGGCCTGGAACCCAAGGCCGAGGGCGGCAAGCTCACGGTCAAGGCCGAGATCCTGCACGGCAAGCTGGCGGTGACGGTGGCTGACACCGGCCTGGGCTTCGGCCGCGCGGCCACCGGCGGCACCGGCGTGGGCCTGGCCAATATCCGCGAACGATTGATGTTGTTGCACGGCGCCAAAGCGGCCGTGACCGTGTCCGAGAACCAACCCAGCGGCACCAAGGTAACGATCACCGTCCCCTACGTCAGCCGCGTCAATTCACAACCTGAAGGAGCTACAGCATGAAACAAGCGTTTCGAATCCTGGCCATTTTGAGCCTGGCTCTCGTCGTGCTGGCCATCCTGAGCGGCATCGGGCTCTGGCACGAGGCCAGCAGCCACCCGGGCTTCAGCGTCAGCATCAACGGCGACGATCTTGACCTTGAGGGTTTGGGCGATCTGAATGGGCTGGGCGGGCTGGGCGCGATCTTTGGCCTCGGCGTCGCGGCGCTGGTGATGTGCTTGGTTGTGCCCTTGCTGCTGCTGTTCAGCATTGGCCTGCCGCTGTTGATCGTCGGCGCGGTGCTTGCTGCCGTGGTGCTCAGCGTGATGAGCATCGGCACCTTGCTGTTCTCGCCGCTGATCGTGGTTGGCGTTGTGCTTTATCTGCTGCTGCGGACGAAAAAACCCCGCGCCAGCCGCGCTAGCATCGCGCCATGAACACCACTGCCAACCTCCCCCGCGTCCGCGCCGTCCTGGCCGACGATGAACGACTGATGCGCGAGCAATTGCGCGGCCGCCTGACCGAGGTCTGGCCGGAGCTGGAAATCGTCGCCGAGGCCAAGAACGGCCTTGAAGCGGTCGAACTGGTGCGCGAGCACAAGCCCGATCTGGTCTTTCTCGACATCCGCATGCCCGGCCTGACCGGCGTGGATGCGGCCCGGCAGATTGCCCAGTTGCCGGAGGACGACGACTGGCTGGTGCCCGAGATCGTCTTCATCACCGCCTACGACCAATACGCGGTCGAGGCGTTCGAGCAAGGCGTGGCCGACTACGTGCTGAAGCCCGCCGAGCGCGAGCGGCTGCTGGTCACCGTGGCGCGCATCAAGAAGCGCCTGGCCCTTCGGCAAGACGACGCGCCGGAAGTGGCCAGCCTTTCAACCTCGTCACAGGCACCGTTGCAACAACTGCTGCACAAGCTGTCGGCGCAACTGAACCCCGGCGCCAAGCCCAGCTATCTGCAGTGGATTCAAGCGACGGTCGGCCAGACCATCCAGATGATCCCGGTCGAGGACGTGCTGTTCTTCATCAGCGACGAAAAGTACACGCGGGTGCAGACGGCCAAGGTTGAGGCGTTGATCAGGAAGCCGATCAAGGAGCTGGTGGACGAGCTGGACCCGCAACTGTTCTGGCAGATCCACCGCTCGACGCTTGTCAATGCCCGCTGCATCGACGGCATCACCCGCGATTTCCGCGGGCGGCAATTGGTGGGGGTGAAGGGCGTGACGGAGAAGTTGGAAGTGAGCCGGAGCTATACCCAAGTCTTCAAAGGCATGTAATCGGGATTGGCATAAGAACCAAAGTGAAACCATAATGGTTCCACTTTGAGGGCAATGCCATGACCACCACGCTCACGCTGAAAAACATCCCTGATGCCGTATACGACCGGCTCAAACTTACTGCGCAGCAGAACCGCCGCAGCCTGAACAGCGAAG
>JBBQKT010000163.1:0-8121 GCA_038327205.1 Burkholderiales bacterium
TGTCGCCATGCGTGAGCAGCCGGTCGGCGTTCGTCGCCTCCGACGCCGCCGACAAGCCAATCAGGCTGCCACAGCGGGCCTTCAGCAGCCAGGCGCCGGTCACATGGTCGGCATGCACATGGGTGTCGAGCGTCGCGACAAGCTTCAGGCCGAGCTCGCGCAGCAAGGCGACATCGCGGCGCTCATGCTCAAACACCGGATCGATCAGCACCGCCTCGCCGCCGTCACCGAGCAAGTAGGTGTAGGTCGACGAGACCGGGTCGAACAACTGGCGAAATATCAGCATGGCAACGGGCTCCAAAAAATCGGCAGACGCTTCAGCGCGGCATGAAGACGCGGTCGTGGATCAACATGCCGGCCAGCATCGCCGCGACGAAGATCCATGCGGCGCCAAGGCCGCTGCCCAGCGCCACGAGGGCCGGCCCAGGGCAGAAACCAGCGATGCCCCAGCCCATGCCGAACAGCAGGCCGCCGATGATCAAGCGGGCGTCGATCAGGGTGCTGACCGGGATTTCCATTCGCTCCCCGGTCCAGGACCGCGTGCGCCGCTTCGCCGCAGCAAAAGCGAACACCCCCACCGCAATCGCACCCCCCATCACCAGGGCCAGGCTCGGATCCCAGGCGCCAAAGAGGTCGAGAAATCCCTTCACCTTGGCCGGGTCGGTCATGCCGCCGGCGATCAGGCCGAGGCCGAACACCAGGCCGCTGAGCAAAGCAATCAGGTTGCGCATCATGTCGCTCAAACCAGGTGACGAAGCACGAACACGGTGACGAAACCCGCCCCCATGAAGGCAAGCACATTGACCAGGGAGCGCAGCGAGAAGCGGCTCAGGCCGCACACGCCGTGGCCGCTGGTGCAGCCATTGCCCATGCGCACACCGACGCCGACAAACAGGCCCGCCACCACCAGGCCAACCGTGCCCACATCCAGAGATGGAATCGGCAGCGGCGCGAACAGGCGCCAGATCCACGGCGCGATCAACAGCCCGCCGATGAACAGCAGGCGGGTTCGCTCGGGTGCCATGCTGCCGCCCGACAACAGCGCACGCAATGGGCTGGCCACGATGCCGGCGATGCCGGCCACGCGGCCATTGCCGAGCATGTAGAGCGCGGAAGCAAGGCCAATCAGCAGGCCACCCGCGAGGGCGTGCCAAGGGGTGAAAAGGTGCCAGGCAATGGTCATTGGACGTGTCCTCGGTGGGTTCAACGGTGCATCAAGGGCACCAGGCGATCGGAGGGCTCGACGTCGGCACCGCTGTCAAGCTCGATAGCGATTTGCGTGCACACCGCGCGGCACAGCAGCGCCACCCGCTCACTCTTCAGCTGGTAGTACATCTGCGTGCCCTCGCGCCGCTTCGACAGCACGCCGCTGCGGTAGAGCGCCGCGAGGTGCTGCGACATATTCGGCTGCGAGGTGTCGATCAGGGCCAACAACTCGCTCACATTCTTTTCCTGCTGGCAGACGGCGCTGATGATCTTCAGGCGCACCGGCGTGGCCAGCACACCGAACAACTCGGCGGCAGATTCGAAGACGCGGTCTTGGCTCAACGAGTCGTCGATGAGGCTGCTGTCCGGGGTTGGTGTATCCATAAGCCAGTTTATTCGCAAGGAGCGATGGATCGGGTGAATCTCATCACGCGTTCGGCCCCGGGGCCAGGGTGGCGAGGCTTGCCAATGCCAGCACATCATCCTCAGCCATTTCGCCGGGGATGGCCTGAAGCACGCGGCCGCGTCGATCGACCAAACCGGTCATCGGCACGGTGCGCCGCACGGTGAAGCGTTCGCGCAGCCCGGCGTCCCCCACCACCACGGGGAAGCTGTAGCCGTTGGCGCCCATGTACTGGCGCACGGCGGCAGCGTCGCCGTCCACAGCAACACCGAGGACGCGCAGGTGCTCGTTGGCGGCTGTTCGATGCAGCTTGTCGATCCTGGCGTTGTGCCGGTGGCAATACGGACACCAGGTGGCCCAGAACACGATGACGGCAGCCCTGTCTTTCCAGTCGTCGGCGCTCAGCAGCCGGCCGTCGAGGAGCTTCAAGGTGGGCCAGACCATGGTCTCGCCCCGCTCGATCGGGGGCGCAGCAGCCGCCTCGGCAAACCCGGTCGCAAGCAGCCCGCCGATCCCAACCATTTCGGCGATAGCCTGCCGACGCGAGCGCGAATTGCCCCAAAGCAGCTCCGCCCTCATGGGCCGCCCTGCTGTTCCATCAGCAAAAAGGTGTTGTAAGCATTCATGCGGTTGGCCGCGCGAAACAGCGGCAGCTTGTCGAAGCGCGACCAATCGGCCTTGGCATAGGCGTCATCGAAGGGCTCGAGATTGCGGGCGGCCTCGCCCATCGTCTGGCGCAGATAGACGAGGTAGTCACGGGTCAGTTGCAGGTCGGCCAGCGGATCGGTGGAGACCGGCCCGTGGCCCGGCACCACGACACGGGGCTTGAAGTCGATCAGGCGTTCCAGCGAGGCAATCCACAGCCGGCTGTCGGCCTGCCCGACGAACGGAATCCGGCCGCGGAAGAACAGATCACCCGAGAACAGCACGCCCAGCTTGGGCACGAAGACAACCAGGTCCTCCGGCGTGTGGGCAGGCCCGACATGGCGGATCAGAAAATCGAACGAACCGACCCGCAGCCGCGTCTCATCACCCGCGATCCACTGGTCGGCGGGCACCAGCCTCGTCTTGTCATCGACCCAGGGGGCCAGCTCGATGCGGCTGGCTTCCAGGCGTTTCTGCGCGGTGTCCGAGTTCAGGTATTCACGCCCTTCGCCGTGGGCAATGATCTTGGCCCCGGCCGCCTTGAACGCCTGCAGGCCATAGATGTGGTCGGCGTGGTAGTGGGTCACGATCACATAGCGCACCGGCTGCGTCGTCACCCGGCGGATCTCGGCCAGCAGTTCGTCGGCCAGGGCGGGCGACCCGAGCGCATCGATCACCACCACCCCGTCGTCGGTGACGACAAAGCCGGCGTTCGAGATGAAGTTGCGGTTGGCCGGCGAGCCGAGTGCCGCCGCGCCCTGGACGAACCAGACGCGGTCGGTCACCGCCGTGGCTTGCAGCGTCGGCTCGGCAGCCGATGCCCCGATGCTTGTCGTCAATAAGAAGGCCAGGGCCCAGCAGCGCCATCGGTTCATCGCAAGCTCGTGGTAACGGGTTCGGCGGCCATGGCCGTTGAGGGCGCCGCCTGAGGCTGACCGGGCAGGGGCTGATCCAACATCTTGGTCGGGTGCTGATCGAGCAGTCGATCGGTGATCGCCGCTGCGGCCCACATGGCGGTGAGGGTGACGTAGGCGGTGATGGTGAACACCGCCGTGCCGGACAAGCCCGCCCCCACCGCACAGCCCCCGGCCAGCATGCCGCCGAAGCCCATGCACATCGCGCCGACGATGTAGCGGCTCATGCTGGCACCGCCCTGAAAGCCTTCGAGCTTGAGCTCACCAAACAGCGCTGCCGCGATGAAGGCGCCGATGAACACGCCCGGCACCAGACCGAGGTCGAAGGTGGGCGGTTTGTCGCTCGAAAACAGCACGCGGGTCAGCAGCTCGGCCGACGGCCCGGTGAAGCTGAGCGACTGCACCGGGTGCGGGTCGAACGACACCTGCGCGATGGCGTAGGTGGCCCACCAGGCCGCCGCGATGGTCAGGCCGACACCCATGGCCCCCGCCCAGGCCCGGGTCTCGACCCGCTGCCGGCGGGCCCAGACGATGGCAGCGACCAGCCAGACGGCACCGAACAACATCGCGCCGCCATGGCCGATGCCAGTGCGCGCAATCAGATCACGCGAGAGCCCGCCGTCCACGGTCCACCAGGCGGAGATGGTCTCGCGCACCGGTGCCAGCGCGCCGGTCCAGGCGGCCTGTGCGGCCACGGCAAAAACCAGGCCGGAGATCAGCGAGCGCAAATTGCCCTGGGCCGCCAGGATCAACAAACGGCTGGAGCAACCGCGCGCCAGGATCATTCCGATGCCAAACAAGGCACCGCCGACGGCCGCGCCGGAAAGGCTGCCGCGTGCGGCGATCTGCCGGGATTCACTGGCATCGAACCAGCCGGCCAGAGCCAACGCCTGGGTGGCCAGCACGGCGGTGGCAAAGGCGAACAGCCAGACGGTGAGCTTGCCGCCGGTCAGCTTGCGGGCAAATTCGATCACCGCCGAGCGCAGGCAAAAGCGCGAGCGCTGGCCGAGAAAGCCGAAGGCCACGCCGACCAGCAAGCCAGTCAGCGCAAGCGCCGTGCTTTCGCCGAGCTTCTCGACGATGGCCTCAAGCAAGACGTGGGTCATAGGGCCACCGATTTGGAAATCACGGCTTGATGTAAGCCGCGCCTTCCTTCTGCAGCTTGGCCACGCGCACCACACCCGACGGCGTGAAATCAGCTTCCTGGATGAACTGGTCTTTCTTCAAACCCCGCGTCTTGAGCGTGATCTCGCAGACCTCGAAACGCACGCCACGGTTTTTCAGTGCCGATACCAGGGGCGCGTACTCGGTGCCGTTGGCGTTCTTCGCGCCTTCCATCAGAAAGTCGATGCCGGCCGCGTGGGCCACCGCGGTGAGCTTGGCCGTGGGGTCGACATCCAGGTGGTTGCGCATATTGCGCAGGCCCTTGAGCGCCTGCTGCGCGCTGTCGTCGAAGTGGTAGACCACCATGTCCTGCGCCCAGCTGGCCGCAGCGGTGGTGGCGAACAAGAGGCCGATCAGAGCCTTGCGAATGTTCATGGGGTTCTCCTGGGTGAAAAGGTCAGAATTCAATCGCTTCGGCGATCGCTTTGACACCGGCGCTGGCACAGGCGTCATCGGCCTCGCCGCCGGGGGCGCCCGACACGCCAATGCCGGCAAAGGTGCTGCCACCGGCTTCGATCACCTGCCCACCGCCGATGGCCATCACATGGGCCGCCGCGCGGATGCCACTCATCGGCTTGCCGGCCTGGGTTTCCGCTGCCAGTGACGAGGTGGGGATGCGAAAGCTCGCTGCCGTCCAGGCCTTTTGCGTTGCCACCTCAACCGTGTGCGCACCGGCAAAACGGTCACGCAAGAGCACCTGCAGCACGCCCGACCGATCCACCACCGCGACCGCCACCTGAAACCCCGCCTTGCGGCAGTGCGCCAGCGCCGCCTGGGCCGCAGCCAGGGCAGTCTCGGGGGTCAGCAGCTTGACCGAATAAGTCGCCTGCTGCGCCACTGCCCATTGACTGCTGAGGGCCAAAGCCACCGGCATGACGACACGAAAGATGCGATGCGTGGTGTTCATATCAGCCCTTGGCAATGCCGCTGTTGCCCTGCACACCGAGCAGCTTTGGCGTGTTGATGCGACGCGCCTTGACATGGCCGCCCGGCTGCGATTTGAGCCAGCCTTCGACGACATCCCAGACCGGCTTGCTGCCGGGTGCGTTGCGCGCTTCTTCGGCCACCGGCGCCCAGCCGGCCACCTTGTACTTTTTGCCGGCCTCGATCGGCTTGCCGGCCAGGCGCATCTCGGTGATGCGCTGGCCCATCTTCTCGGCCGGTTGGCAGGTGTAGGCCAGGCCGCCGACACGCACCATGTCGCCGCCCTGCTGGTAGTAGGGATCGGGGTTGAAGAGGTTGTCGGCCACGTCTTCCAGGATCGTCTTGATCGTCTCGCCGCTCATTTCGCTGACGGTGGCGTAGGGATAGGTGATGGCCAGCTGGTCCATCATCAGCTCGCGGGTGATCGCGTCGCCGGGCAGCAGGGTCGTGCCCCAGCGGAAGCCCGGCGAGAGGGCGATCTCGGCGCCCTGCACATCCATCAGCGCATCGCAGACGAGCTGGTCCCAGCTGCCGTTGAAGTTGCCGCGCCGGTACAGCAGGCCATCGGTGACGGCCAGCTTCTCGGCCAGCTTGGCTTCGTAGGGCGCGCGAACCTTGCTGATCAACGCGGCCATCGCCGGGTCGGCCTTCAGCTGGTTCGAGAACACCGGCAGCAGGCGGTAGCGGAAGTCGGCCACGCGGCCGTCCTTCACATCGAAATCCATGACGCCGAGGAACTTGCCATTGCTGCCGGCATTGGTGACCAGGGTCTTGCCGCCCGGGTTGCTCACAGGGATCGCCACCGGCACGCCGTCATGCGTGTGGCCGCCAAAGATCGCGTCGATGCCGCGCACCCGCGAGGCCATCTTCAGGTCGACATCCATGCCGTTGTGCGACAGCAGCACGACCACCTTGGCGCCCTTGCCTCTCGCTTCATCGACGACCTTTTGCATGTTGTCGTCCTGGATGCCGAAGCTCCAGTCGGCGACCAAGTAGCGCGGGTTGGCAATTGGCGTGTAGGGAAAGGCCTGCCCGATGATGGCGACCGACACGCCGTTGATTTCTCGCAGCACATAGGGCTTGAAGACCGGATCGCCAAAGTCATTGGTCTTGACGTTCTGGGCCACGAACTCGATCTGACCCTTGAAGTCTTTCTCGATGATCTCCTTCACCCGTTCCATGCCGTAGGTGAACTCCCAGTGTCCGGTCATCACGTCGACACCGAGCAGCTTGCAGGCGTCGACCATGTCCTGCGCATTCGTCCACAGCGAGGTGGCCGAACCCTGCCAGGTGTCGCCGCCGTCGAGCAACAGCGCGCCGGGGCGGCTGGCCTTCATCTGTTTGACCAGGGTGGCCAGATGGGCAAAGCCGCCGACGCGGCCGTAGCGGCGCGCAGCCTGCTCGAAGTTGAGATAAGTGAAGGCAAAGGCCTGCTCGCTGCCAGGCCTGAGCCCGGTGGCCTTGAGCAGCGCATCACCGACCAAATGCGGCAATTGCCCCTGCATCGCGCCCACGCCCATATTGACGCTGGGCTCGCGGAAGTGCACCGGCATCAGCTGCGCATGGCAGTCGGTCATGTGCAGCAGCGAGACATTGCCAAAGCGTGGCAGGTCGTACAGCCCCTGCTGTGCCGTCGCGGCATCGGCGTCGGCCCAGCGGCCCAGGCTCAGCCCGGCCGCCGAGGCGGCCCCCAGCACCTGGAGGAAATCGCGTTTGGAGAGGTTCATGCGCGCCGACCCGTCTATTGGTTGACCGGCGATTTAGGGTCCAGCAGCAGCGCCATCAGGTGCTTGAGCTGGGTTTCGTCGAGCAGGCCCAGGTGGCCAAAACGCGGCATGCCCGAACAGGCGTTGTAGGCCTTCGAGTTCCACATCTTGTTCCAGGTGTATTCGACGATGGGCCGCGACGCCGCGCTCTCGGGGTCGCTGACGCCGCGCAGCTTGCCGTACTGGTAGAGGCTCGGGCCAATCGTGCCGAACGAGATCTCGGCCTTGGTGATCTGGTGGCAGTTGTAGCAATTGCCGCCGTTGGACGCAGGCGCTGCCGAGCGGTCGGTCCATGTCATGCCGCGGCCGTTCTGGGCCAGCTTCTCGCCTGCACGCCAGTCGCCGATGAAGTTGCCGTCGGCCGGCATCTTCACGCTGGCCAGCGCAGCCTTCTGGATGACCTCGGCTTGCGCTGCCGGGACTTCGCCGCCCTGCGCCTTGGAGCAGGCCGCATTGGCGGCGTCCTGCTGCAGGCGGTCGGTCTTGGCTATGCCCTGGTCGCGGAACGACCCGGACATCATCTGCGCCGTCAGCGCGTCGTAGTCGACGCCTGGCGCCGCCGCGGCCTGCTGGGCGTCGTTCATCGGCGCGCAGCCGGCAGCCAGCAGGGCAGCAGTGGCCACCAGGGTCAGCGCGGCGCTGCGCGACAAGGACCGCGCGACCGGGAGTGCTTGTTGGTGTTGCATCGTCATCACTCCTTCAGCGCTTCAGGGCCGGTGCAATGGATTCGGCGCCCTTGGCGTTGACGCCCATGTACACGCCGAGCGCGATCGTCACGTCAGACGTGTAGCCGGGGTACGGAAATCGCTGCTGTCGGAAGCAGTCGTTCAGCCGGCGCTGCATGCCCCAGAGGTCGCCGCTGCTGACGCGGTAGGCCGGCCAGGCTGCAAAGCCGACGCCGTCGCCCGGGTTCTTGGTGAGTTGGGGCAGGTCCTGCAGGCGGATGCGCTTGTCGGCCTGGCCGTGGCAGGACGCGCAAGAAAAGTCGTATGGCCCGGCGCGGTAGAAAAAGGCGCGCTTGCCCAGCTCGTAGGTCTTGCGTTCGTCGGGGTGGCCTTGCGGCAGGTTGAACTTCAGGCCGCGTGACTCTGCCGAGATC
>JBBQKT010000164.1:0-8110 GCA_038327205.1 Burkholderiales bacterium
GGATGACCCCATTGCTGCGCTCTTCGCGATGACGAAAATGTCACCTTACCAAATGAATTTATGAACCAACTCCAACTCTTTCTGCCCTGCGCCGCTGGCGTGGAAGACTATCTGGCGCCCGAGGTGCTGCGCATCACCGGCTTGCCACCGGGCTGCATCACCAAGCAGCGCGGCGGGGTGGCGGTGCGCACTGGGCTAGCGCACGCCATGCTGCTCAACTTGTACAGCCGCCTGGCGCAGCGCGTGCTGGTGCTGCTGAGCTACACCGAATACCGCTCGGAGCAAGACCTGTACCGGGCCGCCTCCGAGGTGGCTTGGGAGCGCTGGTTCACCCCGCGTGAATCGATCAAGGTTGAGATCACCGCCCAGCACAGCCCGCTCAACAGCCTGAACTTTGCAGCCTTGAAGATCAAGGACGCCGTTTGTGACCGTTTTCGTACCGTCGCCAATGGCGTGCGCCCGGATGTGAACACCCAGTGGCCCGACGCGCGCATCTACGCCCACCTGACCACCGACAGCTGCTCGCTGTACATCGACACCTCGGGCGAGCCCCTGTTCAAACGCGGCTGGCGCGAAGACAAGGGCGACGCCCCGCTGAAAGAAACCCTGGCTGCCGCCATGCTCGCCGCCGCCGGCTGGAAGGGCACGCCCGAGACCGGCGGCGCCCTGCTCGACCCCTGCTGCGGCTCGGGCACCATCGCCATCGAGGCAGCACAAATTGCCTGCGGCATGGCGGCCGGCATGCAGCGCCGTTTTGCGTTTGAGCGGCTGCTGCCGTTTGATGCCTTGCGTGGCCGTTTCCAGCAGATCAAGCAGGCCGCCAAAGACCGCGAACACGCGCCGGCCGTGCCGATCTTCTGCAGCGATGTTGCCTTCCGCATGGTCGATTTCTCGCGCCGCAATGCCGAGCGGGCGGGCGTGGCCGATTACATCCAGTTCAACGGCGGCGACGCGCTGGAGCGCCCCGCGCCCGAGCTGCCCGACGGCATGCCCGGCACCTTGATGATGAACCCGCCGTATGGCGAGCGCATCGAGGTGCGCGGCAAAGCCGGCAATGTTCAGATGAGCCGTGACGCCAGCGGCTCCGAGCAGCGGGATACCAGCGAAGACTTTTTCCCCCGCCTGGCCGCGCACTGGAAGCGCGCTTACACGCAGCACCCTGGCGGCTGGACCGCCTGGCTGCTCTGCCCCGACATGAAGCTGCCGAGCCAGATGCGCCTGAAGGAGTCGCGCAAGATCCCGATGTGGAACGGACCGATCGAATGCCGGATGTTCAAGTTCGAGCTGGTGGCAGGGTCGGCGCGCAAGCCCAAGCCGCCAGTGGACTGAAGCAGGCGCGACACAGCAGCCGCTTGGAATGCCAAGCCCGTGATTTCACCTGTCCGCATCGCCCGTCTCAACGCCAGTGCGAGGGGGCAGGGGAAGCAAGAAACTGATCCGCCGACTGAGCCTTCAGTCGGCGGATCGACGGACTAAAAGCCGGCTGCCCTTCAGAACTTGTAATAGGCCCTCGCAAAGTAAGACGCCCCGCTCAGGCCGAACTGCACGCTGTCGTAAATGAAACCGTTGTCGGTCTCGTTGGCGTCTTGCTTGCTGGGCTTGACGTTGAAAATATTGTTGCCGCCCAGGCTGAGCTTGAGCGCGGGGGTGACCGACCAGGACAGGCTCAGGTCGGCGGAGGTCTTGGGGGCGTAGTACGCGTTCGGCACGCCGCCAGCGGTGCCGGAGAAGGTGCCCAGCGTCTGGTTGCCAAAGTGGATGATCTTCAGGTCTGCGCCCCAGGGGCCCTGGGTGTATTCGAAGCCCAACGTGGCTTTGGAGCTGGGGCCGCCCTGCTCGATGAAGAGACGCTCGCGCTCGGACAGCAGCACGTCCTCGAATCCCTTGAGCGAGGCCGGCGCATTGATGGCGGTGACCCGCGTGCGGCTCAGGTTGAGTGCCAATGAGGTGTTCAGCGAACCAGCGCCGACCTTGTCGCGGGTCGACGCGGTGAGGTCCAGGCCTTGGGTTCGGGTGTTGACCGAGTTGACGAAGAACTGGGCTTGCCCCACACCCAGGCCCTGCAGGATGCTGCCCAGCGCAGGGAAGTTGTCCGCATCAAAGCGGCCTGACAGCACGATGCGGTCACGGATTTTGATCTGGTAGATGTCGAGGGTGACCGCGGTGTCGTTGCTCGGCTTGTAGGTGACGCCCAGCGTGAAGTCTTTGGACTTCTCCTGCTTGAGCGACGGCACGCCGGCCGCGTTGGCGATCTTGCTGCCATTGGGTGCCAGCACCACGTCCAGCGGCTGGCCGCTGATGAAGTCGGTGAAGGTCGACGAGAAATAGAGCTGCTGCAGGCTCGGTGCACGGAACCCCGTGCTGGCGGCGGCGCGCATGAGGACGGTGTCGCTGAGCTTGTAGCTTGCGGCCAATTTGCCGGTGGTGCTGGAGCCGAAGTCACTGTAGTGCTCGGCGCGCACTGCGGCATCCAGCGTCAACTGCCGGATGGGCGTGACTTCCCAATCGGCGTAGATCGCCTGACTGTTGCGGCTGCGGCTGGCGGCGTCCGCAGCTTGAAAGCCGGGGAAGCCCTGGCTGCCCGCGTTGCCACCGAAGCCCACGCCGTCCGCATCGTTGTAGGAGCCCAGCTCGCCGGCCACGATGTTGTAGCGCTCGCGGCGGTACTCGGCGCCGAAGGCGATGTTGCTGCCCCCGAGCAGGCCTTCGAAATACCGGCTGATGTCAAGGTTGGTGGTGGCTTGGTCGAACCCGAAGCCGCCGGCATCAAATGCGGTCGGGCTGATGCCCTTGCCGCCACCCAACAGGTCCTTGTTTGCAATCGACGCATTCAAGGTCTTGTCGATGCGGTAGCGCATCTTGTTGCTGCCAAAGGTCTGGGAGACATCAGTGTCCCAACCGGCGAGCTTGGACCGCCAGCCCGCGATCAGGGTGCGGTCGGTGATGACGCCGTCAATGAACGGCACGAAACCGTCCGGGTACATCGCAGCCGAGTTGCGGGAAGGGATGTCGTCAGACCCCACGCCGCCCCGCGCAAACGCAGCGGACGACGCGCTTCGGTCTTGTGCGCCCACCGTGGCGTAGAGCTTGTTGCTCGCGTCGAGCGGCAGCTCGCCGTTCAGGTAGAGGGTCTTGTTCAGGACCTCCGAGTCACCAATGATGCGGGGGTTGCCGGGCTCCGAGCGGTTGGACCGGCCGCGGTCTTGCCATTCGCCCGTGATGCCCAGGCGAGCTTCGCCGATCTTCACGCCGCAGTAGAGCGATGCCAGGCTGTTCTTGCCGTCGCCGGCCGAATACTGGCCGTAAGCGCCCACCGCCTCGCAGCCCTGGCGGCGCTTGAGGGAGATGTTGATCACGCCGGCAATCGCGTCCGAGCCGTACTGTGCGGCAGCGCCATCGCGCAGCACTTGGACGTTGTCGATGGCGAGCAGTGGGATGGCGTTCAGGTCGGTGCCGGTCGCGCCGCGGTTGCGCGCGCCGAACAAGTTGATCAGCGCGACGGTGTGACGACGCTTGCCATTGACGAGCACGAGGGTCTGGTCTGAACCCAGGCCGCGCAGTGACGCCGAATCAACCAGATCAGCCCCGTCCGAACCGGTCTGGCGCGTCGAATTGAACGAAGGCGACAGGTAGGTCAGCGTCTGCGCGAGATCGAACTGCCCGCCGCCCTCGCTTGCCTTGGTCATCGAGTAGATGTCCACCGGCACCAAGGTATCGGTCGTTGAGGCGGTCGTTGGCAGCGTTTTGCGCGAACCCACCACCGTCACGCGTTCCATGGTTTCCTGGGCGATCGCCAGCGAACCCACGATCAGCAGTGGCAGCGCAAGCGCCAGTTTGCTGAGGGCGAAAGGGGTGGGGCAAGACGATTCCATGAGGGACTCTCCGGGAGTTATGGTGGGTCGGCGATGTTGGGACATCGCGCTACGCTGCGAACGGCTTTCGCTTTGCAAAAACATGACTTTTGCAAGGCAACTCTGCTTGCTGCAACGATCTTAAGTGCCTGCCAAGCAACGGAAATCCAGAAGTGGCCTCACGTGGTGAGAATCCGACTGCTGGAATACTTTGGCCGGATCCCGCAGGCTTTGCGGCACCCTCCAGCAGACTTGGCATCCCTATGCGTCACTGACGATGAGGGCTCGTGGCCGCATGATGATGCGCCGACACAGGCTACAGATTGAGTCCTGTCGCCTGCAAACCCAACCAGCCCAGCACCGCCAGCGGTGCCGTGTCCGCCCGCAAGATGCGCGGCCCGAGCTGGATGGCGATGAAGCCTTGGTCGCGGGCCGCCTGTTCTTCGGCCGGGCTCAGGCCACCCTCCGGCCCGCTGAGCACCAGGGTGTGCGCGGCGGGTGACTGCGCGGCGATGGCTTGGGCGGCGGTGGGGCTGAGCAGCCAGCGGCGCTGATCGGGTTGCGGCGCGCCCAGCTGCTTCAGCCAGGTGGCGAGGCTCAGCACCGGCGCAAGCTTGGGCAACACCGCACGTCCACTTTGCTCGCAGGCAGCAATCGCCACACCCTGCCAGTGCGCAACCTTTTTTTCAGCCCGCTCGGCCGACAAACGCAGCACCGAACGTTCACTGACCAGGGGCTGGATCACCGCCACACCCAGCTCGGTGGCTTTTTCGACGATACCGTCCATCCGGTCGTTGGCCGGCATCACGACGGCCAGGGTCACGGCAAAAGGCAGTTCACGCGCCACCGGCATGCGGGCCAGCAGTTGCACCACCACCTCGCTGCGCCCCATGCGCAACAGCTCGGCCGACCATTCATCGCCCGAGCCATCAAACAAGGTCAGCGCCGCGCCCGGTTGCAGGCGCAGCACCTGCACATGGCGGGCGGCGCCGGGGGCCAAGGTCAATTCGGGGGGACTACCAGCGAGCGGTGTTTCAACAAAAAATCGGGGCGGCATTTAGAGCAAAAATCTTTCAGCGTTTGATCTCAAGCGCGCGCCTGACTTGATCGGCCACCGCTTCGCCCTGCGCAGTCTCAACATCCATCACAAAGCGCGAGGCCAGCTCGCGCAGCGCCTCATGGTCGGTGCAGCGCTCCACCTCCAGCACCACGCGGTAGCCCTTCATCAGACCCAAATACTGCTTGGCGTGCCGCGTCAGATAGCTGTACAGCTCGGCATAGCTGAGCGGCGACAAACTGGGCGCCGACGGCTCGGCGACCGCCGCCACGCGGGTCACATCGATCAGGCCGTGGGCAAGCAGGTAGTCGGCATCGGCCTCGGTCGCGCCCTGCACCATGGACAGCCACTCGCGGGCGGTGCGGGTGCCGTCCAGCATCAGCAACAGGTTGCGCACGCTGCGCGAGAGCGGCAAGGCGCGCGATTTGATCTCCGCCCGACCGGCATCGGTTTTCTGCAGCGGTAGATCAAACAAATGGTTCACACTTTGTCCCTCAGTTCACGACGCAATATCTTGCCGACCGGCGTTTTTGGCAACTCGGTGCGGAACTCCACAACCTTCGGCCGTTTATAGCCCGTCAGGTTGGTCTCGCAATAGGCCCGCACGTCGGCTTCGGTCAAAGACGGGTCTTTTTTCACGATCACCACCTTCACCGCCTCGCCGGCCTTGGCGTCCAGCACGCCCACCGCCGCCGCTTCAAGCACGCCGTCCATCTGCGTCAGCACATCCTCAATCTCGTTCGGATAGACGTTGAAGCCGCTGACCAGAATCATGTCTTTCTTGCGGTCCACGATCTTGAAGAAACCGCGCTCGTCAACAATGCCGATGTCGCCGGTGCGGAAAAAGCCATTGGCTGTCATGACCTGGGCCGTTTCGTCCGGGCGCTGCCAATAACCCGCCATCACCTGCGGGCCGCGGATGGCAATCTCGCCGGTGGCGCCCAGGGTCAGCACCTCCTGCCCCTCATCATTGAGCAGGCACATCTCGGTGCTCGGCACCGGCATGCCGATGGTGCCGGTGAAGGCCGTGCTGTCGGTCGCGTTGCTGCAGGCCACCGGTGAAGTCTCGGACAGGCCATAACCCTCGACGATGGGGCAACCGGTCTTCTCCAGCCACAGCTTGGCCGTGGCCGCCTGCACCGCCATGCCGCCGCCCACCGAAATCACCAGCCCGCTCCAGTTGACGGTGTTGAACAAGGGGTGGTGGGCCATCGCCATGAACAGCGTGTTGACCGCCGGCAGGCTGTGAAACTTGTGCCGGGCCAGCTCCTTGAACACGCCCGGCAGATCGCGCGGATTGGGGATCAGGATATTGCAGCCGCCGACATGCATCGACAGCATCATGTTGGTGGTAAAGCCGAAGATGTGATACAGCGGCAGGGCGCACACGCTCATCAATTGCTCGCCCGCCGGCACCTTGTTCAAAGCGGGTTGATACCAGGCCTCGGACTGCATCACATTGGCCACCAGATTGCGGTGCAAGAGCACGGCCCCCTTGCTGACGCCCGTCGTGCCGCCGGTGTATTGCAGCACCGCGATGTCGCCCGGGCCGACGGCTGGCGCGAGATAAGTCAGTGCACGACCTTTCGACAGCGCGTCGTTGAAACTCACGGCCGTCGGCAGCTCGAAGGCGGGCACGGCTTTCTTGACCTTGCGCACCACATAGTTGGCGATCATGCCGACCGGAAAGCCGAGCAGGTCGCCCACCGAGGCCAGGATCACATGGCGGGTCGGCACCTGCGCCATCACCTGCTGCAACACCGCCGCGAAGTTCTCCAGGATCACGATGGCCTTGGCCCCTGAATCCTTCAGCTGATGTTCCAGCTCGCGCGGGGTGTAGAGCGGGTTCACATTGACCACCACCAAGCCCGCCCGCAACACGGCAGCCACGGCCACCGGGTACTGCATCACGTTGGGCATCATCAGGGCGACGCGGTCGCCTTTTTCGAGGCCCAGGCTTTGCAGATAGGCGGCCAAGGCGCGCGACATTTCGTCGACTTGGGCAAAACTGATCGTGCGGCCCATCATCGTGTACGCCGCCTGCTGGGGGAACTTGCGGAAGGCCGAAGCCATCAACTCAACCAGCGATGGGTATTGCGCCGCATTGATCTCCGCCGGCACGCCGGCTGGATAGTGCGCAAGCCATGTTTTTTGCATCTTTTATGTCTCCGTCTCGGAGACGCGATTCTGACCGATGGCTGACGAAGCGTTGATCGGGACATTCGATAGGCGGACGGCGCGATTTGGCCGTCTGCAGGCCAAATGCTTAGGCCGATGAACGAAGCATGGCGAGGCTGCCGCTCTACTCCACCGCCTTCATCATGTCCTCCACCACCTTTTTGGCGTCGCCAAACACCATCATGGTCTTGTCCATATAGAACAGCTCGTTGTCCAGGCCCGCATAGCCGGCCGCCATCGAGCGCTTGTTGACGATGATGGTTTTGGCCTTGTAGGCCTCCAGGATCGGCATGCCGTAGATGGCGCTGCCCTTGGTGTGGGCGGCAGGGTTCACCACGTCGTTGGCGCCCAGGATGATGGCGACATCGGCCTGCGCGAACTCGGCGTTGATGTCTTCCATCTCGAACACCTGGTCGTACGGCACCTCGGCCTCGGCCAGCAGCACATTCATATGGCCCGGCATGCGGCCCGCCACCGGGTGGATCGCGTACTTCACCGTGATGCCCTTGGCTGTCAACTTGGCGGCCAGCTCCTTCACCGCATGCTGAGCGCGCGCGACCGCCAGGCCGTAGCCCGGCACGATGATCACGCTCTCGGCATTGCCCAGGATGAAGGCCGCATCGTCGGCGCTGCCGCTCTTGACCGGCCGCGCCGCGCCGCCACCGGCCACAGCCGCCGTTGCATCGCCGCCAAAGCCGCCGCCGATCACATTGAAGAACGAGCGGTTCATCGCCTTGCACATGATGTAGCTGAGGATGGCACCGGACGAGCCGACCAGGGAGCCCGCAATGATCAACATCGCGTTGTTGAGCGAAAAACCGATGCCCGCCGCCGCCCAGCCCGAATAGCTGTTGAGCATCGACACGACCACCGGCATGTCAGCCCCGCCAATCGGGATGATCAGCAGCACGCCGAGCACAAAGCCCAGCGCCAGGATCAGGCCGAAATCCAGCCAGCTCTGCGAATGCCAAAAGCCAAACAGGAAAAACGCCGCCGCCAGGCCCAGGGCCAGATTGAGCTTGTG
>JBBQKT010000165.1:0-7938 GCA_038327205.1 Burkholderiales bacterium
ATCGTGATCGGCTTTGCGACCACCGGCTTCGTGATTGAGCTGGCGCTGCGCAGTCGGCATGAAAACGGCACCGACCATGTCGACGGACATGCCGAACAAAAAGCACGGGAGGGCAAGCCGCGATGAATTGGATCGATCTGCACCTGCCGATCTTGCCGGTGCTGCTGCCGGCCGTCACCGCCGTGCTGCTGCTGCTGTTGGGCGACCATGGCGGTGATAGTCACGGCGGGCATGGCCACCACAAGCTGCTGTGGGCGCGGCGGCTGGCTCTGGGCTCCGCCGCAGTTGGCCTGCTGATCGCCGCCGCGCTGGTGCAGCGCGCCGCCACCGGCGAGTTGATCGCTTACCGGGTCGGCGACTGGCCGGCACCGTTTGGCATCCTGGTGCTGGTGGACCGGCTCGGCGCGATGATGTTGCTGCTGGGGGCCTGCGTGGCCCTGCCGGTGCTCTGGTATGCGAGCGGTGGCTGGGATGCCCACGGGCGCTATTTCCACGCGCTGTTCCAGTTCCAGCTGATGGGGCTTTACGGGGCCTTCGTGACCGGCGACCTGTTCAATCTGTTCGTGTTCTTCGAGGTGCTGCTGATCGCCAGCTATGTGCTGATGGTGCATGGCCAGGGGCGGGTGCGTTTTCGGGTCGGCCTGCACTATGTGGTGCTGAACCTGGCGGCATCGGCCTTGTTCCTGATCGGCGTGGCGCTGATCTATGCCAAGACCGGCACGCTGAACCTGGCTGACCTGGCGCTGCGCGTGCCCAAGGTCGCCGCACCCGATGCGGCCGTTCTGCAGGTGGCCGCGATGTTGCTCCTGGTGGTGTTTGGCTTCAAGGCAGCGCTGATGCCGTTGTCGATGTGGCTGCCGGCGACTTACTCGGCGGCCAGCCCGCCGGTGGCCGCGCTGTTCGCCATCATGACCAAGGTGGGCGTCTACGCCATCGTGCGCGTGCACGGGGTGGTTTTCGGCAACAGCGGCGGCGCCACCGCACTGACGGTGGAGCCGCTGCTGTTGCCGCTGGCGCTGATCACCAGTGTGGTGGGGGTGATGGGCGCTTTGTCGGCCCGCACCTTGGTGCGACTCGTCGCCTGGCTGACGGTCACCTCGGTCGGCACGGTATTGGCCGGCATCGGGCTGTATGGCGCGGCGGCCTGGGGCGCGGCGTTTTATTACATGATCAACAGCACGCTGGTGATCGCGGCGCTGTTCTTGCTGGCTGAACTGGTGGCGGCGCAGCGCGGCGATGCCGACGGGCAGCTGGTACCGGCCTCGCCGGTGTCCCAGCCCACGTTGCTGGGTCTGATGCTGCTGCTGGCGGCCGCCTCGACGGCCGGCCTGCCGCCGCTGCCGGGTTTCATCGGCAAGCTGATGCTGTTGGAGGCCGCCACCGGCCATGCCTGGGCAGCCGCCTTCTGGACGGTGGTGCTGGGGGTGGGGTTCGTCACGCTGGTGGGGCTGGCGCGCGCCGGCAGCATCCTGTTCTGGCATGTGCGCACCGACCTGCCCGACAGCGCCAGCTCTGGCAGCAGCCCGAAATTGGTGCTGGCCACCTGCTCGCTGCTGGCCGCCAGCGTGCTGATGAGCGTGGCGTCGGCACCGAT
The DNA here is from genome assembly GCA_038327205.1 of Burkholderiales bacterium. Taxonomy (GTDB): domain Bacteria; phylum Pseudomonadota; class Gammaproteobacteria; order Burkholderiales; family Burkholderiaceae_C; genus Paucibacter_A. Next base: position 1,595 of record JBBQKT010000165.1, read on the forward strand.
CCAGCGCTACACCCAGGCAGCGGCCGAGCAACTGACGGACCGCGCAGCCTATGCCGAGGCGGCTTTGGCCGGGCAGGGCGGGGCGGCAGCCGAGACGGCCCGGCCGTACCGGATCGACGGCCGCAAGGGAGCACCGTGATGAGTGGCCGCAAATGGTTCAGCCACCCGGCGCTTTCGGTGCTGTTGGCGGCAGTCTGGCTGCTGCTGCAGCAAAGCCTTGCGCTGCCGCAACTGATCTGGGCTGCCGTGCTGGGTCTGCTGCTGCCGCGCCTGATTCATGGCTTTCTGGGCCCGGCCTTGCATCTGCACAGGCCGGGTTTGGCGCTGCGTTTTGTTTTTGTCGTGTTGTGGGACATCCTGGTCTCCAACCTGAGCGTGGCGCGTTTGGTGCTCTCGCCATGGTCGCGGCCGCAGCCGGCTTGGGTGCGGGTGCCGCTGAGCTTGAGCCAGCCCGGTGCGGTGGCGTTGCTGGCCTCAATCATCACGATGACGCCGGGCACGGTGTCTTGCGTCATCGACGAAGAAGCGCACGAAATCCTGGTGCATGCGTTGAATTGCACCGACCCGGCGGCCTTGGTGGCTGAGATCAAGGCACGCTACGAGCAGCCGCTGCTGGAGATATTCGGATGATGGAACAAGGTCTGCCCCTGATTGCCTGGGCGCTGAATTTCGCCACAGCCGCTGTCGGCCTGGCCCTGCTGCTGAGCGGCTGGCGCCTGCTCAAGGGGCCGACACCCACCGACCGGGTGTTGGCCTTGGACACCATGTACATCAACGCGCTGGCGCTGATCGTGCTGATCGGCATACGCCATGGCAGTGATCTGCTGTTCGAGGCGGCGCTGCTGATTGCGCTGCTGGGCTTTGCGTCGACGGTGGCGCTGGCGCGTTACCTCAGCCGCGGTGATGTGATGGAGTGAATGCGATGAATGCCATGGACGCAATAAGCAATCTCCACTGGGCCCTGCAGGCGCTGGTGGCGGCGCTGCTGGTGATCGGCGGCCTGTTCACCCTGGTCGGTGCAATCGGCATGCTGCGCTTTCCCGACTTCTTCATGCGCCTGCACGCGCCAACCAAGGCCAGCACGCTGGGCGTGGGGGGCGTGCTGCTGGCCAGCATGGTGCTGCACTGGGCGCAGGGCGGCCATGGGCTGCATGAGTTGCTGATCGTGCTGTTCATCTTCATCACAGCGCCGGTGTCGGCCAATCTGTTGGCCATGGCGGCCTTGCACCTGCGGTCGGCGTCACAGGCACCCGTGCCGCCGGACCAACCTCATCCCTGAAGTGGCTGGCGGCTGGCGGCTGTTGGCTGTTGGCTGTTAGATGTTGGCGGGTGCCAGTCAGACCGAGCGTTTGGTGCGTATCAGCGAGGCCACCATCGCGATGATGGTGAGCGGGATCACGTAAGTCAGCATCACGCCGCTGAAGGCAGGCAGTGCGTCGTGCTGCTGTACCCGCAGGATCAAAAAGGCACAGTAAGCGACGTAGTAGGCGAGGAACACCGCACCTTCCCAGCGGGCGATTTCGCGGCCGCTGAGCATCACCGGCAGGCAGGCCAGGGCGGTGGCCAGCATCACCCAATAGTCGAAGTTCAGCGCAGCGGGTGCCACCGGCATGCCCCCGGGGGCCACCACCGCCACCAGGCCCAGACAGCCCAGGATATTGAAGATATTGCTGCCCACGACGTTGCCGATCGCGATATCGCGCTGGCCGCGCAGGGCGGCCATGATCGAGGTAGCCACCTCGGGTGCCGAGGTGCCGGCAGCGACGATGGTCAGGCCGATCACCAGCTCGCTCAGGCCCAGGTTGCGGGCGATCTGCACGGCGGCATCGACCAACCAGCGCGCGCCCAGAATCAGCAAGGCCAGGCCGCCCAAAATCAACAGCAACTGCACGCTCCAATGCCGGTCCCAACGCGAGGCAGGCGGCAGCCCGCTGAGCAGCTCTTCCTGAACTTCAGGGCTTTCCTGGGTCGGGCTGCGCAGCAAGTGCACGGTATAGGCCACCAGCGCGGCCAGCATCAACAACCCTTCGCTGCGGCTGAGGTTGCCGTCCAGCATCAGCGGCAACATTAGCAGCGCCGCGCCGATCATCACCGGGATTTCCTGGCGCACCAGCTGGGCATTGACGCCAAGCGGCAGGATCAGGGCCGACAGGCCGAGGATGAAAAGTACATTGAAGATGTTGCTGCCCAGCACGTTGCCGAGCGCAAGATCGGCCTGGCCCTTCAGCGCCGAGCTCATCGAGACGGCGATTTCTGGTGCGCTGGTGCCCACGGAAACAATCGTCAGGCCGACGATCAACGGGGCGATGCCGAGACTCAGTGCGAGCTTGCTGGCGCCGCGCACCAGCAACTCGGCACCCGCCACCAGCAAGGCCAGTCCGGCCAGCAGGACGAGGGCGTTGTTCATGGCATCAGTGTTTCGGGTTGCTGTGACTCATCATGCGGTCGGCCCCGGCAATCGCCAGCGCCGAGAACAGGAAAGCGATGTGGATGATGGTCTGCCACATCAAGGTCTTTTCTTCGTAGTTGTCGGCATTGATGAAGGTTTTCAGCAAGTGGATTGACGAAATGCCGATGATGGCTGTGGCCAGCTTGACCTTGAGCACCGAGGCATTCACATGGCTGAGCCACTCGGGTTGGTCCGGATGCTCTTCCAACCGCATCCGTGACACAAAGGTCTCGTAGCCGCCGATGATCACCATGATCAGCAGGTTGGAGATCATCACCACGTCGATCAGTCCCAGCACCACCAGCATCAGAATGGTTTCATTCAGCTTGCCCGCCGTCATCGAGCCTTTGTAGCCGATGCTTTTGACCAGAATCTCCAGCGCTGCGGCGTCACCGAAGGCCGCTTGGATCAAATGCACCAGTTCGGTCCAGAACTGAAAGACATAAATGCCTTGCGCCAGGATCAGGCCCAGATACAGCGGCAATTGCAGCCAGCGGCTGCCGAAGATCAGGCGGGGAAGCGGTTGTAGACGGGGTGCGGTCATAGAGTTCTCAAAGGGGGCCTGGGTGCCGGGGGATTCTAGGGGCGGCAGGTGTGGCCTAGAGTAAGGGCTTCGTCAGCGCGTGACTGCACAGTCGGTGCCAAGCGAAAGATTCAAAAACCGAGGAGACCCGTCGATGAGCCAGAACATTTATCAGCCCAGTGCCGAGTGGCAAGCCAACGCGCACGTCAAGGGCATGGCGGGCTACAACGCCCTGGTGGCCGAGTCCGAGGCCGATTACGGCGCCTACTGGGCGCGCCTGGCGCGCGAATTCCTCAGCTGGCAAACGCCGTTCACGACCAGCTTGAACGACAGCGAGGCGCCCTTCTTCAAATGGTTCGAAGAAGGTCGGCTCAACGCCTCCTACAACTGCCTGGATCGCCATGTCGAAGCGGGCCTGGGCGACAAGGTGGCAATCATCTTTGAGGCCGATGGCGGGGACGTCACCAAGGTCACTTACAGCCAGTTGCTGGCCAAGGTGGTGGCCCTGGCGAACGGCCTGAAATCGCGCGGCGTCAAGAAGGGCGACCGGGTTGTGATCTACATGCCGATGTCGGTCGAGGGCGTGGTGGCCATGCAGGCCTGCGCCCGCATCGGTGCCACCCACTCGGTGGTGTTTGGCGGCTTCTCGGCCCAGTCGCTGCGCGACCGGGTGCAAGATGCCGGCGCGGTGATGGTCATCACGGCGGATGAGCAGATGCGCGGCGGCAAGGCGCTGCCCTTGAAAAATATCGTCGACGAAGCGTTTGCTGACGGCGTCTGCCCGAGCCTGAAAGACGTGGTCGTCTACAAGCGCACCGGCGGCAAAGTCGCCTGGGTGGAAGGGCGCGATCTTTGGCTCGACGAACTGATGACCGGCCAGCCCGCCGACTGCGAACCCGAATGGGTCGAGGCCGAGCACCCGCTCTTTTTGCTCTACACCTCCGGCTCCACCGGCAAGCCCAAGGGCGTTCAACACAGCACCGGCGGCTATTTGTTGCACGCGGCGCTGACCACCAAGTGGACCTTCGATCTGAAGCCGGACGATGTGTTCTGGTGCACCGCCGACATCGGCTGGGTCACCGGCCACAGCTACATCAGCTACGGCCCGCTGGCCCTGGGTGGCACCGAGATCGTGTTCGAGGGCATCCCCACCTTCCCCGACGCCGGCCGCTTCTGGCAGATGATTGAAAAACACAAGGTCACGATCTTTTACACCGCGCCGACGGCCATCCGCTCGCTGATCAAGGCGGCCGAAGGCAACGAAGCCGTGCATCCGAAGCGCTACGACCTGAGCAGTCTGCGGCTCCTGGGCTCGGTCGGTGAGCCGATCAACCCGGCCGCCTGGGAGTGGTATCACCTGCATATCGGCGGCGGCAATTGCCCGATTGTCGACACCTTCTGGCAGACCGAAACCGGCGGCCACATGATCACGCCGCTGCCGGGCGCAACGCCCCTGGTGCCGGGTTCCTGCACCTTGCCCTTCCCGGGCATCACGGCGGCCATCGTCGACGAAATGGGCAACGATGTGCCCAACGGGCAGGGCGGCATCCTGGTCGTCAAGAAGCCCTGGCCGAGCATGATCCGCAATATCTACGGCGACCCGGAGCGCTTCAAGAAGAGCTACTACCCGGAGGAGCTGAAGGGCTACTACCTGGCGGGCGACGGTGCCATCCGCGACGCCGAAACCGGCTACTTCACCATCACCGGCCGCATCGACGATGTGCTGAACGTGTCCGGTCACCGCATGGGCACGATGGAGATCGAATCGGCCCTGGTCAGCTGCACCGAGCTGGTGGCCGAAGCGGCGGTGGTCGGCCGGCCGGACGACACCACCGGCGAGGCGATCTGCGCTTTCGTTGTGCTCAAGCGCTCACGCCCGACCGGCGACGAGGCGAAGGCGATTGCCAAGCAGCTGCGCGACTGGGTGGCCAAGGAAATTGGCCCGATTGCCAAGCCCAAGGACATCCGTTTCGGCGACAACCTGCCCAAGACCCGCAGCGGCAAGATCATGCGCCGCCTGCTGCGCTCGGTGGCCAAGGGTGAGGCGGTGACGCAGGACACCAGCACGCTGGAGAACCCGGCCATCCTCGAACAACTGGGCCAGGCTTACTGACCACGGCCGACCGTCATTCCTGCGCAGGCAGGAATCCAGTCGTGCCAAATGCCTGGCCGCCCGCCCGCCCGCCCGCCCATCGATCGGCTGATGTTTGCGCTGGATGCCAGCCTTCGCTGGCAAGACGACACCGTTATCCGTCGCGCTCGCGGGGTTCTTTCCTTTCAGTTCAAAGTCAGCACCCAGGCCGCCAACTGCGCAGCCTCCGCCTCGCTGACCTGCTCATTCGCCGGCATGGGCACCGGCCCCCAAACGCCCGCACCGCCCATCCGGATCTTGCTGGCCAGCTGTGCCGCTGCGCCAGTGTCTCCGGCGTATTTGGCTGCCACGGCCTTGAACGCCGGCCCGACGACCTTGCGATCGATGGCATGGCAGCCAAGGCAGTTTTTTGACTGAGCCAAGGCCACTTCGGTCGTGGCGGGCGGGCCGCAGGCGGCGAGGAACAGGGGCAGGACGAGCAAGGAGAGCCGGAGGCTGTTCGTTTTCACGGGCAATGTGGACTACATTGAGTCCAGTTCAAAGTCGATTCAGGAGTGTCCGCGATGTGGTTTGTTCTTGCCGGTGTTGTCTTGTTGGCCCTGAAGCTGATCGACATCTCGCCCGTGGCTGCCTGGAGTTGGTGGATCATCCTGGCTCCTTTTGCGCTCGCTGCCGCCTGGTGGGCCTATGCGGACGCCAGCGGCTTCACGCAGCGCAAGGTGATGAAGCAAATGGACGACAAAAAGGCCGCGCGGCGTGACAAGCAGATGGAGGCCCTAGGGCAGTTCGATCCGAACAAAAAGAAACGGCGCTGAGCGGGCACCGTCTTTTCGGTGCACCGCCGAACGCAATACGTCACGCAAGCTTGTCACTCAAATTTTGATCGTTGTCGCTACGCGTCAAACGGGCGGCACCACAAGCGGCGCCGCCTGATCCCGCCAACGGGATCACTCAAATTTGTCCAGCACCGCGCCTGAACTCGCGCTCGACGCGCACTTTGCAAACTTCGCCAGCACGCCGCGCGTGTAGCGCGGTGCCGGCTGCACCCAGGCGGCCTTGCGCACCGCCAGTTCGGCGTCATCCACATGCAGGTTCAGCTGCAACTGGTGCGAATCGATGGTGATGGTGTCGCCCTCCTGCACCAGGGCGATCACGCCACCTTCGTAGGCTTCCGGCGCCACATGGCCGACGACCATGCCCCAGGTGCCGCCGGAGAAGCGGCCATCGGTGATCAGGCCCACCGAATCCCCCAGGCCCTGGCCGACCAGCGCGCCGGTCGG
>JBBQKT010000166.1:0-7929 GCA_038327205.1 Burkholderiales bacterium
CAGCTTGACGCGCCACAGCAGCGGGGTGACCTGCGTCCACTCGGTGGCAATGGCCGGGCCCACGCTCTGGTCCTTCTGGCGGCGGACCAGGTAGTCGTAGACCTGTCCGTTGAGCGAGTTGGTGAGGATCTCGTTTTGCGAGTGGGGGTCGGTGGTCTGCATATCGCCCTGGGCCGCCCAACGCAGGGTTTGCGCGGGGCTGGCAAGGCAGGTCAGCAGCAGCAAGCAGGCAGTGGACCAACGCAACATTGAGGGCTCCCGACCAGATGTAATGCGGATGAGTCTAAGGGGCCTCTGACGCTCGGCGACAATCCTTGTCATTGCAGGCCCCGGCACGACCGTCGGGGCCTGCCGTTTTTTGTTCCACCGCATTGAGGAATCTCCATGGCGCAATATGTTTTTTCGATGAACCGTCTGAACAAGACGGTGCCCCCAAAACGCCACATCCTGAAGGACATCTCGCTGTCCTTCTTCCCCGGCGCCAAGATCGGCGTGCTGGGCGTGAACGGTTCGGGCAAATCGACGGTGCTGAAGATCATGGCCGGCGTGGACAAAGAGTACGAAGGCGAAGCCACGCCAATGCCTGGCATCAAGATCGGCTACCTCGAACAGGAACCCCGTCTGAACCCCGACCAGACCGTGCGCGAAGCGGTGGAAGAAGGCATCGGCGGCGTGCTGGCGGCCAAGAAGCGGCTGGACGAGGTGTATGCCGCCTACGCCGAAGAAGATGCCGACTTTGACGCGCTGGCCGCCGAGCAGGGTGAGCTGGAATCAATCATTGCCGCTGCCGGCTCCGAGAACACCGATTTGCAGCTTGAAATGGCCGCCGATGCGCTGAACCTGCCGCCCTGGGATGCCGTGATCGGCGTGCTGTCCGGCGGCGAAAAGCGCCGTGTGGCGCTGTGCCGTTTGCTGCTCAGCAAGCCCGACATGCTGCTGCTCGACGAGCCAACCAACCACTTGGACGCCGAATCGGTCGAGTGGCTGGAGCAGTTCCTGCAGCGCTTCCCCGGCACAGTGGTGGCCATCACCCACGATCGCTACTTTTTGGACAACGCGGCCGAGTGGATTCTTGAACTTGACCGTGGCCACGGCATTCCCTGGAAGGGCAATTATTCCGACTGGCTGGAGCAGAAGGAAAAGCGCCTGGAGGGCGAGCAAAAGAGCGAAGACGCCCGCAGCAAGGCGATGAAGGAAGAGCTGAAGTGGGTACGCTCCAACGCCAAGGGCCGGCAAGCGAAGAGCAAGGCCCGTCTGGCGCGCTTTGAAGAGCTGAGCGATGTCGAATATCAGCAGCGCAATGTGACCAATGAGATCTTCATCCCGGTGGCCGAGCGCCTGGGCAATGAGGTGATCGAGTTCGAGGGCGTCAGCAAGAGTTTTGGCGACCGCCTGCTGATCGACAACCTGAGCTTCAAGGTGCCGGCCGGCGCCATCGTCGGCATCATCGGCCCCAACGGCGCCGGTAAATCGACGATGTTCCGCATGCTGCAAGGCGTCGAGCAGCCCGATGCCGGCACGGTGAAGATCGGCAAGACGGCCCGCATGGCGTTTGTCGACCAGAGCCGCGAGGCGATGGACGGCGACAAGACCGTTTGGCAGGACGTCTCCGGCGGGCTCGACAACATCACGGTGGGCAAGTTTGTGATGCCCAGCCGCGCTTACTTGGGCCGCTTCAACTTCAAGGGCAATGACCAGCAAAAGCTCGTCGGTCAACTGTCTGGTGGCGAGCGTGGCCGTCTGCATTTGGCCAAGACCTTGGCGCAGGGCGGCAACGTCTTGATGCTCGATGAACCGTCGAACGACCTGGACGTCGAAACCCTGCGCGCGCTGGAAGAAGCGCTGCTCGAATTCGCCGGCTCGGCGATGGTCATCAGCCACGATCGCTGGTTCCTCGACCGCATCTGCACTCACATCCTCGCCTGCGAAGGCAATTCGCAGTGGTTCTTCTTCGACGGTAACTTCCACGAGTACGAAGCCGACAAGAAGAAGCGCCTGGGCGAAGAGGGCGCACGGCCGAAGCGGATGCGCTTCAAGCCGATCAAATAAGGTTCACAGAACTTTACCGGCTTGGCATCAGGGGCTTACGCGGCGCGACGACGATTCAATCTTCGCTAAACCCGAGGGGACCCCTGATGAGCAAGCTGAATTTGATGCGTACGTTGACGACCACGGCTGCTGCCGGACTGCTGGCATTGACCGGCTTCGCCGCGCAGGCTCACGGCCACGGCTCGCCGGGTGATCAAGGCGGCCCCGGCATGATGGGTGGACACGCCGAGCACATGCTGGAGGCGGCCGATGCCACCGACGCACAGCGCGCGCAGATCAAGCAGATCATGCAAGCCGCCCGCACTGACCTGAAGGGTCAGATGGACACGGGTCGCAAGCTGCGCGAGCAGACGATGGCCCTTTACGCCGCACCGAACATTGACGCGGTGGCCATCGAGACGCTGCGTCAGCAGGCGCAGGCGCAGCACGAGCTAGCCAGCAAGCGGATGAGTCAGGCCATGATTGAGGCGGCGCGGGTGCTGACACCCGAACAGCGCGCCAAGCTCGCTGAAAAAATGCAGAAGCGCCAGGCCCGCATGATGGAGCGCATGAAAGACCGTGCCGCCCAGCATGCTCACTGAGCCCGCCGTGGGCACTGATCGATGCTGAATCCAAGCCTCACTCCTGAAACAAGCCGATCCGGCAACGGGGGGCGTGCGCATGCGGCGCCCGGCCTTCCCTACACTCCCACCATGACTGCCAAGCTGCTGCTGATTGATGACGACACCCGGCTCACCGCGATGCTGGGTGATTACCTGAGCGCTGCGGGCTTCGAGGTGGCGTTTGCCGGTTCGCTGGCGGCGGGGCGCGCAGCCCTGTCGGCGGGGGCGTTTGACCTGCTGGTGCTTGACCTGATGCTGCCCGATGGCGACGGCCTGGATTTTTGCCGCGAACTGCGCGCAGAAGCTTCGGGCCGGCGCTTGCCGGTGCTGATGCTGTCGGCGAGGGGCGAGCCGATGGACCGTATTCTTGGCCTTGAATTGGGTGCCGATGACTACCTGCCCAAACCGTTTGAGCCGCGCGAGTTGCAAGCCCGCATCAAGGCGCTTTTACGCCGTGCGGAGCCGGCGCCCCTGGGCGAAGAAGCACCGCTGCGCTTCGGCCGCCTTGAGATCGACCTGGCCGCCCGTCAAGCGCGGCTGGATGGCAAGGGCTGCGACCTGACCAGCCATCAGTTCGACCTGCTGGTGGTGCTGGCACAAAGCCCCGGCCGCGTGCTTTCACGTGACCAGATCATGGACGCATTGAAGGGCCACCCGCTCGATGCGTTCGACCGCTCGATCGACGTACACATCTCGCGTATCCGTTCCGTCATCGAGGACGATGTCAAGGCACCGCGCCGGGTGCTGACCGTGCGCGGTGTGGGCTATGTGTTCGCCCGTAAGCAAGACGCCGAAAGCAGCTGAGCGCGGTGCGTTCCCTTTACCTGCGCATCTATCTGACGCTGGTGGCCTTGCTGCTGGCGTTTGCCTTTGGCTCGGCCTGGTTGTTTCAGCGCCAGATGGAGCAGGAGCGGGGCACCGCCGACAACGTTGGCAGCGAACGGTTGATGGCCATCGCGATGTTGATTCATCGCGCCTTGCCGCCGGTCACCGCGCCGCGCACGGAGCAGGCCGCCGCGCTCGAAGACTGGGGCCAGCGCCTGCGCATGGCGATTGCGTTGATCGATGCGCAGGGCGAACGGATCGCCGCTTCTGACCTGTATGAAAAGCGTGAGGACGAGGTCGGTGCGCGCAGCGTGCAGGTGGCGTTGTCGGATGGGCGCACGCTCAGCCTGATCCGCATGCAGCGCCTACCGCCACCCGGTTTTTCAACTGGGCAAGGCACAGGATCAGGCGCTGTATCAGCGTCAAACGGCCAAGTGCCCGACCGCGGGGAGCGTGGGGAGCGTGGCGGCCGCATGACACAGCGCCACGATGAGCCGATGTGGGGCTTGCCAATTCTTGGCCCGCGCGCTGGCGGCGAGGCGCTCGCAATTTTTTTGGTCCTGCTTTTTCTGGGTGTGGCGCTGGGCGCCTACCCGGTGGTGCGGCGGCTGACGCGGCGGCTTGAAGGGCTCAAGCGCGGCGTGGAACGCTTTGGTGACGGCAATCTCGCCCACCGCGTCGATGCCAGCGGCACCGACGAGGTGGCCGCCTTGGCCGGCAGCTTCAACCGGGCGGCGACGCAGATCGAGACACTGCTGCGCTCGCACCAGAACCTGCTCGCCAACGCCAGCCATGAACTGCGCTCACCCCTGGCGCGGCTGAAGATGGCGTTCGCGATGCTGGACGACGCCACCCCCGCGTCGCGCCCGAAGCTGGCGACCGAGATCAACACCAATATCGGCGAGCTGGACGCGCTGGTCGAAGAAGTGCTGCTCGCCAGCCGCCTTGAGTCAGGTGCCAGCCCGCTGGGCCAGGACGTGGTGGAGCTGTTGGGTGTGGCGGCCGAGGAAGCGTCGCGATCCGACGTGGACTTCGAGCCCGCCGAAGGGCTCGCCGAGCTCAAGGTGCGCGGTGAAGAGCGCTTGCTCCGCCGCGCCTTGCGCAATCTGCTGGAGAACGCGCGGCGCTACGGCGGCGCCGAGGTGGTGCTGGAATTGCGCCGTGTCCAGCGTCCTTCGGGCAGCCATGCCGAGCTGCGTGTCTGTGACCGCGGCCCCGGTGTGCCCGAGGCGATGCGCGAACGAATTTTTGAAGCCTTCTTCCGCATGCCCGGTCATGCCGAGCAGGCCGGCGGCGTGGGCCTGGGCCTGAGCCTGGTCAAGCAGATCGCACAGCGCCACGGCGGCACCGTGCGCTGCGAGGCGCGCGAGGGCGGCGGCAGTGTGTTTGTGTTCAGCCTGCCTGTTCAGACAGATTCGTTGCCCAATGCTCGGCCGCTTCACGCCGATGCACCCAAGCCAAAAAGCCGCTGAGCGCCACGGCGGCGGTGACCAGGCCTGCCGTCGCCGCTGACCAAAACCCCGGTGCGCCGCGCAGGCTGTCCGGCACCCAGGCGGCATGGCCGAAGGCCAGAAAATAGCCGCCGCCCATGCCCACGCCCCAGATGGCACCGGCGTAGATCAGCAACGGCGCGGTGGAAATCTTATGGGCGCGCAGCACGAAGGCGGCCAAGGTCTGGCCCGCGTCGCCGACATGAAACACCCAGACCCAGAGCAGCAAGGGCATTGCCGCAGCAATGATGACCGGGTCTTGCGTGTAGACGCCCAGCACCTGCTCGCGACCGAAGAACATCGCTGCGCCGACGCAGAACGCCAACATCAGCGCCAGCTCCAGCCCATGCCAGCCGAGCCGCCGGGCGTCTGCGGCAGCGTGCGCGCCGACCCGCTGCGCGACCAAGGTGGCGGTGGCGTTTGCCAGCGCCAGCGGCATCATGAACATCAAGGCCACCAGATTGGCTGCGAGCTGATGACCGGCCACTGCCGTCGTGCCCAATCGGGCAATGAAGATGGCCATGAAGGTGAAGCCAGTCACTTCGATCAGGATGGAGGCGCCCATCGGCAGGCCGAGCTTGAGCAGGGCCTTTTGCGCTGACCATTTGGGCGCCTGGAGGCGGCGGCCTGGCAATCCAAAGCGGGCATAAAACGGATCGTGCCGCAGCAGCAGCCAGGCCGCCAGCGCCTGTGCCCACATCACCACGGCCGTGGCAATGCCGCAGCCCACAGCACCCAATGGCACCAATCCCAAGACAGGCAGGCCCTGAATCAGCGCCAGCGATAAGGGCACCTTCAGCGCCAGTCCACCCACCTGCAAGGCCATCACCGCCTTGGGCCGCGACACCGCGGTGTTGAAGCCCCGGTAGGCGGTGAACAGCAGGGCCGGCGGCAGGCTGCAGGCGAGGGCCGTGAGGTAGCCGCGAATTTGCTGTTCCACCTCGGGCCCGGCGCGGGCAACGCCCAAGAAGGGGTCGGGGAACAGCAGGATGGCGTCTCCGACCACGCTCAAGCCCAGTGCCAACCAGACCGCCTGATGCAGTTGATCGCCGGCCTCGGTCAATTTGCGCGCCCCGAACAGTTGGCCAACGATCGGCGACACCGCCAGCAGCACGCCCATCAGTCCGATGAACACGGTCATGTAGATGGCTGCGCCAACCGACAACGCCGCCAGCCCGACCGCCGAATGACGGGCCAGCAGCACGGTGTCGATGGTCGAAAAACCCAGCACCGCCAGTTGGCCGATGAAGACCGGCCAGGCCAGCGGCAGGATGCGGCGCAGGCTGTCGAGATGGGTCAAGCGCCGGCCTGTGGGTGGTCGATGCCGGTGGATTCACGTGCCCGCTCGGCATAGCGGTTGAAGCGCCAGGCGGTGGCTTCGAGCGAGATGCGCCGCCAGGTCACGCGCTTCTCGGTCGGCGTCATCACGGGCCAGTGCTGCACCTCGTCGAAGGTGCGGCCGCAGCCCTTGCAAAGCTCGTCGCCCTGGCTGGTGGAACAGATGGCGATGCAAGGCGCGTCGGGCGTGCTGTCGTACCAGTCCATCCAGGCGTTCAGCGCGGCGGGCGGCATGCTGGCCTCATCCGCTTCGGTCTCGCGGTAGTAGACGAGCAGGGCATAGACCTCGGCCAGCGCCAGCACTTCGGGGCAGGCCCGCAGGCCGTCGGACGGCGCACGGCCGCGCCACCAGTTGATCGCCTGCTCGATGTCGGTGATGTGGATAGAACTCATGTCAGTAGGCAAGGCCCATCGCCGAGCGGACCTCTTTCAAAGTTTTTCGGGCAACGGCACGGGCGCGCTCGGCCCCCACCTCGACGATCCAATGCACCTGCTTCGGGTTCGCCAGATAGGCATTGGCACGTTCGCGCCAGGGCGCCTGCTCGCGCTGGATCGCTTCAATCAGCGGCTGCTTGCAGTCGAGGCAGCCGATGGCCGCTGTCTTGCAGCCGATTTCCAAATCCGCCCGTGTGGCCGCATCGGTATAGACCTGGTGCAGCGGCCAGACCGGGCAGCGCGCCGGATCACCGGCATCGGCGCGGCGCACGCGCTGTGGGTCGGTGGGCATCGTGCGAACCTTGGTCTCAACCACGTCGGGCGCATCGCGCATCGCAATCGCATTGCCCAGGCTCTTGCTCATCTTTTGGCCATCGAGGCCGGGCAGGCGCGAGGTGTCGGTCAACAGCGCCTGCGGTTCGGGCAGCAAGTCGGGGCTGTAGATGCGGTTAAAGCGCCGCGCCACCTCGCGCGTCAGCTCTACATGGGCCGCCTGGTCTTCGCCGACCGGCACGAACTGCGCCTTGTAGATCAGGATGTCAGCTGACTGCAGCAGCGGGTAGCCGAGGAAGCCGAAGGTGGCCAGCTCAGCGTTCTTGCTGACCTGGTCTTTGTAGCTCGGCACCCGCTCCAGCCAGCTCGACGGCGTGCTCATCGACAGCAGGGTGAACAACTCGGCGTGCTCGGGCATGCGGCTCTGGATGAACAGGGTCGCCTGCTCGGGGTCGATGCCGGCGGCCAGCCAATCGATCACCATGTCGTAGACATTGCGCTCGATGCTTTGGCGGTCTTGCCGATCCTGGAACTGCGTGGTCAGCGCATGCCAGTCGGCCACGAAGAAAAAGCAGTCGTGTGTGGCTTGCAGCGCCACCCAGTTTTTGAGGGCGCCGTGGTAGTGGCCCAGGTGCAGCGCACCGGTCGGGCGCATGCCCGAGAGCACACGCGGGCGGGGGAGGGGGGAGGGGGTCGCTTGGGTCGTGGGCATGGGAGAGCGATTGTTACACTGCCGGGTTTTCTGAAAGCCCTATGAAGAGCATCGTCATCCTGATCTCCGGCCGAGGCTCCAATATGGAAGCCATCGTGCGCGCTTGCAGCGCCGAAGGCTGGCCAGCACGGGTGGCTGCCGTCATCAGCAACCGGCCCGGTGCGGAGGGCTTGGCCTTTGCCGAAGCCCAGGGGATTGCCACGGC
>JBBQKT010000167.1:0-7908 GCA_038327205.1 Burkholderiales bacterium
CTACAATCGCGCACCCCACAAAACCAGGCCTAAACACGTGTCCGACCGCCTTGACGTCCTGCCCCAATACCTGATGCCCAAACAGGCGATGACACGTTTCGCCGGGCTGGTGGCCGGGTCGAAGATGGGCGGCATCACGACGGGGATCATCCGGCGCTTCGTGAAGCGCTACGACGTCAATATGGCCGAGGCGCTGAACCCGGAGATCGCCAGCTACGCCAGCTTCAACGACTTCTTCACGCGCGCGCTCAAGCCGGGTGCGCGTCCGTTGGCATCGGCCGCGCTGATCTGCCCGGTGGACGGGGCGATCAGCCAGTTCGGGCCTGTCGACAAAGACCAGATTTTTCAGGCCAAGGGCCACAGCTATTCGACAACGGCACTGGTCGGTGGCGACGCGGCGCTGGCCGCGCAGTTCCAAAACGGTCATTTCGCCACGCTCTACCTGAGCCCGCGCGACTACCACCGCATCCACATGCCTTGTGACGGGCGGCTGCTGCGGATGATCCATGTACCGGGCGATCTGTTCTCGGTCAACCCGACAACGGCGCGGGGCGTGCCGGGGCTGTTCGCGCGCAATGAACGGGTGGTTTGCGTGTTCGAAGGAACCGATGGCCCCTGGGTGCTGGTGCTGGTCGGCGCCACCATCGTCGGCAGCATGGCCACCGTCTGGCACGGCTTGGTCAACCCGCCCCGGCCGGGCGTGGTGCGGGACTGGTCGTATGCCGACAAGACCATCACGCTCAAGCAAGGCGAGGAAATGGGCCGCTTCCTGCTCGGCTCGACCGTCGTGATGCTGTTCCCGCCAAGTCAGATGAGCTTCAACCCGAGCTGGCAGCCGGGGGGGCCGATCCGGCTTGGCGAGGCGATGGCAGACTGACCCCCACTCTTTTCATTCCGACACCATGACCCAGCGCGTTCTGACCGGCATCACCACCACCGGCACCCTCCATCTCGGCAACTATGTCGGTGCGATCCGCCCGGCCATCCTGGCCAGCCAGGAGTCGGGGGTGGAGAGTTTCTTCTTCATGGCCGATTTCCATGCGCTGATCAAGTGCGATGAGCCCGAGCGCATTGCCCGCTCGCGGCTGGAGATCGCCGCCACTTGGCTGGCCGCCGGCCTGGATGCCGAGCGGGTCACCTTCTATCGCCAGAGCGATATCCCCGAAATCCCCGAGCTGACTTGGCTGTTGACCTGCGTCACCGCCAAGGGGCAAATGAACCGGGCCCACGCCTACAAGGCCGCGACGGACGCCAATCTGGCGGCGGGCGAAGACATGGACGCGGGTGTGACGATGGGGCTTTACAGCTACCCGATCCTGATGGCGGCGGATATTTTGATCTTCAACGCCCACCGCGTGCCGGTCGGCCGCGACCAGGTCCAGCACATTGAGATGGCGCGCGACCTGGCGCAACGCTTCAACCACCAGTTCGGCCGTGGCACGGACATCTTCGTGCTGCCCGAGGCGAATGTGGAGGCCGACGCGGCCCTGCTGCCCGGCCTGGACGGCCGCAAGATGAGCAAGAGCTACGACAACAGCATTCCGCTGTTCGAGGGCGGCCCGCAGGCGCTCAAGGACGCGATTGCCCGCATCGTGACCGACTCGAAGCTGCCCGGCGAGCCCAAAGAGCCGGAAGGCACGGCAATCGTGACCATTTACGACGCCTTTGCCACGGCCGAGCAACGGGCGAGCTTCCGCGCCGCCCTGCGGGATGGCCTGGCCTGGGGCGAGGCCAAGCAGCAACTCACGGCCCTGATCGAGGCACAGATCGGCCCGATGCGGGCCCGCTACGCCGAGCTGATGGCACACCCCGAAAAGCTGGAGGTGATTCTCCAGACCGGCGCGGCCAAGGCTCGGGCCCTGGCTGCGCCGCTGTTGGCACAGGCGCGCGAGGCGGTCGGCTTACGGGCGTTCACGGCCGTGGCAGCAGCTGCTGCTGCGCCGATGAAGGCCGAGAAGTTGGCCCTGCCCGTCTTCAAGCAATACCGCGAGGCCGACGGGCAGTTCTACTTCAAGCTCAACGCGGCCGATGGCCATCTGCTGCTGCAAAGCACCGGCTTTGCCAGCGGCCGTGACGCGGGCCAATGGGTGGCGCGACTCAAGCGAGAGGGCGCTGCGGCGCTGCCTGAGGCGCCGTTGCTGCCGGTGGCCGATGCGGCGGCGGCGGCGGCGGCGCTGGCAGCGTTGTTAGAGACGGCCGTCTAGGCAGCATTGTTAGAGACGGCCGTCTAGGCCGTCTGGGCACAAACCCCCTTTGCGGGCAGCGCAGGCATCTATAGCCTTGCGGCAATTCAAAAAAACTCATTCGGAGACAAAACACCATGTCCACCATCAACGCCGACAGCCTCGCTCTGCAGCGCTTTTATCACTGGGAAAAGACGGCGGCTACGCAGGTCACCCTGACCCAGCCGATGGGGGCGGAGTTCGACAACGAGGTCAGGGAGTTCACCTGGGCCCAGGTGGCCGACGGCGCGCGCCGCATGGCCGCGCATCTGCAAGCGCAGGGCTTCGAGCCGGGCAGCAAGATCGCCATCCTGTCGAAAAACTGCGCCTGGTGGCTGATGAGCGACCTGGCGATCTGGCTGGCGGGCTATGTGTCGGTGCCGCTGTACCCGACCCTGGCCCCCGACACGATTGCGCAGATCCTGAAGCACAGCGAGGCCAAGGCCTGCTTCATCGGCAAGCTCGACGGCTGGAAAGGCATGAAGCCCGGCGTGCCCGCCGACCTGCCGTGCATCAGCTACCCCCTGTCACCGGCCGACGCCAAGGCCTCATACGACGGCTGGGACGCCATTTGCGCCCGCACCGCGCCACTGCAAGGCCAAGCGCTGCGCAGCGCTGACGAGCTGGCCACCCTGATCTACACCTCGGGCACGACCGGCAACCCGAAGGGCGTGATGCACAGCTTTGGCGGTTTCGCCTGGGCGCTGCAGGCGGGTCTCAAACGCATCCCGATGACCAGCGTTGATCGCATGCTGTCCTACCTGCCGATGGCCCATGTGGTCGAGCGCACCCTGGTGGAGCAGGGCTGGTTGTCCACCGGCATGAAGGTCTGGTTTGCCGATTCGCTGGATACCTTTGCGGCTGACTTGCAGCGGGCGCAGCCGACCATCTTCTTCTCGGTGCCACGGCTGTGGGTGAAGTTTCAGCAGGGCATTCAGCACAAGATGCCGCAAGCCAAGCTCAATTTTTTGCTGGGGCTGCCCATCATCGGCGGGCTGGTGCGCAAGAAGATCCGAAAGGCGCTGGGTCTGGACAAATGCACCTTCGCCGCCGGTGGCGCCGCGCCAATGCCGCTGGCGCTGTTGGAGTGGTATGCGACCCTGGGCCTGGCCATCAACGAAGGCTATGGCCTGACCGAGAACCTGGCGCTGTCCCACCTGACGATGCCCGGTAAAAACCAGCGCGGCACGGTCGGCCCGGCCTATGAGGGCGTGCAGACCCGCATCGATCCGGTCAGCGGTGAGTTGCAAATGCGCAGCCCGGCGGTGATGCTGGGCTATTTCAAGGAACCCACGCTGACGGCCGAAGCCTTCACCGCCGACGGCTGGTTTCGCACCGGCGACAAGGCCAAATACGATGAGCAAGGCGACACCAAGGGCTGCCTGCGCATCACCGGCCGGGTAAAGGATTTGTTCAAGACCAGCAAGGGCAAATATGTTGCGCCCTCGCCAATTGAAGACCGCCTGGGCATGCACTCGGCGGTAGAGGCCTGCGTGGTGACCGGCGCCAATCTGGGCCAGCCACTGGGCATCGTGATGCTGTCGCCGCTGGCCGCGTTCGCCACCGAGGCCGAGCGCGCCGTGCTGACCGAGGAGTTCACCGCCCACTTGGCAGCCATCAATACCAAGCTCGACCCGCACGAGCAGCTCGACTGCATCGTCGTGTTGACGACGCCATGGACGGTGGACAACGGCTTCATCACCCCGACCTTCAAGGTCAAGCGCAACCACATCGAAGAGGTCTACGCCAGCCAGTACGACCGCTGGGTCAGCTCGCGCAAAAAGGTGGTTTGGGGCGATTGATCCGCATACCGCAGCAGCGGTTGCAGGCGGTGCAGGCGCCCAAAGCCCGGTGGGTGGCGGTGGGCGCATGGCTGGTAGGGTCAGAGCAATGCGTTTAGTGGACATCGTCTGACCGGCTGTCGTGAGTGTCGCGGCTACCATCGCGCTCTTAAGCCTCCAGCGCCGCTGCCGATAGCCCTTAGACATGAGCATGGCTTTTTTCGCTAACCACCACACGCTGCCCTCGCCGCTGCTCACGACATCGCCACACCTCAACGGGAGAGCGCTGCGCCTTGCCGCCAGCGGATTGCTGTTGATCGCGGCGATGGTCGTGGTCGCGGCTCCCGGTGAATCTGTCATTCCTGAGCTTGACCGGTTCGAGCGCAGCCTGCGGGCGCGCCCTCACATGCTCGATGCGCCTCTGCAGGCCCTGCAGGGGCGCACCGCGCCGGGCAGCGAAGACCGCCTCAACGTGCTTTTTGTGCGCGGCCTGGCTGCGGCGGGAGCGCGCGAGCGCGGCCTTGTCGAATCGATCGACACCGAGCTGTCCGCCTGGCCCAATCCGGTCCTGCAGCCGGCAGCCAGCCTGACGCGGGCCTGCGTCTCGGGCGCCCTGTATCGGGCCCAGGGAGATCTCCGCGATGCCACCAAGGCCGGCGGCGTGGTTGAGCTACCCATCTACGCTCAAGTGCCCAACCTTATCCAGCTGCGCTGCCGCGCCATGCTGGCCAGTTATCTGGACGCAGCGGGCCGGGTGGATGAAGCCATCGTCAACCAGTTGCAGGTCTTACGGCTGGCGGAAGCGACGGGCCAGAGCTGGCGCCGTGCCGCGGCACTGAACAGCTTGGCCGGGTATTACGACCGAGCGGAGCAGCACCAACGTGCGGTGCAAACCCACGACGAGTCGCTGCGCGAGGCCGAGCTGGACCCCGACCCGATGCTGATGAACAACATCTACACGGTGCGCGGCATGATCTATTCTCATGACGCCGACAGCAGCATCAGCCTGCAGGCCTCCCTCAAGGCGCTGGAGTTCGCGAGCCAGGCCGGTGCCGACGCCGTTCGTGCGCTGGGCCTAGGCAATCTGGCCGACGACTATCTCAAGCAAAGTAATTTCGCCGGTGCGTTGCGCGTGGCCGAAGAAGCCCTGCCACTGGCCCGCAAGACACGCTATCTGGGTGCCGAGATCTTGGCGCGCTTCAACATGGGCTTGGCCAAAATTGCCATGGGCCGGGTGGCCGAAGGCCGGGCCGATGCGCGCGCAGGGATTTTGCTCGACGAGCAACAGGGTGCTTCAGCCAATGTGGCTGGTGAATGGCAAGAACTGGGCAATTATCTGGAGCGCGCCGGCGACCTGACCGGTGCCATCGACGCCCACCATGAGTACCGCCGCATGATCGACCAGGCACTGCGGGAAGACACCCGCAAGGCCGTGCTGGAAGCGCAAGAACGCTATGACGCCGAGCAACGCGCCAAAGAAACCGAACTGCTGAGCCGTGACAACTACCTTAAAACCGAGCAGATCCGCGCCCGCGACCTGGAACTGCAGCTGTGGGCGGCGCTGGCCGGCTGCGTGGTGCTGCTGGCTGCTTTGATGGGCCTGGCCTACCAGCGGATCCGAAAGACCAACCAGGCGCTGGCACACAGCAACGAAACACTGAAGGTGCAGAGCGAGCGCGACCCGCTCACCGGGCTGGCCAACCGTCGGCATTTTCAGGCGGTCATCAAGCAGGCGTCTGCGGGCGGCAAGCTGTCGGGCAGTATCTTTTTGATCGATATCGACCACTTCAAGCGCATCAACGACCTGCACGGCCACGCGGCCGGCGACCAGGTGCTGATCGAGGTGGCACAGCGCCTGGGCCACGCGGTGCGTGACGGGGATCTGGTCGTGCGCTGGGGCGGCGAAGAGTTTTTGATCTGGGTGCAGTCCCCCGACGCAGCCCTGGCCCAGCACCTGGCGCAGCGTCTGCTCGACCTGATCGCCGGCTCGCCGATGCCCCTGGGCAATGCGGCCAAGCAAAGCATCACCGTGACCGCCTCGCTGGGTTTTGCCACCCTGCCGATGCCGCCCCACGGCCTGCGCCTGAGCTGGGAACGTGCGATCGACCTGGTCGACACCGTGATGTACCTGGCCAAAGCCCATGGCCGCAACCGCGCCTACGGCATCGAGTCGATCAACGCGGTGGACGAAGCCGCGCTGGCCCTGCTGGCCAACCGCATGGAAGCCGCCTGGCACGAGGGCCAAGTCGGTTTGGTGGCCTTGCAAAGCAGTGTTGGCGGCGGCCCCAGCACTAGTTTCAATGCCAGCGCCTTTGCGGCGCTGAACCCATGAGCCGGCGCTGGATTGCCAGGGTCGTTGCCCTGCTGCTGACTGTTTCGTCCCCCTGGAGCTATGCCGCCGAAGCCGCCCTGGACGAGGTGCTGGAAGCACAGCTGGCGCGGCTGGCACAACAGGCCCAGCAGCAGCCGGATGTGGCGCTGCAGGCGCTGAAACAGCTGCGCGCGCAACAGACCCGGCCGGTCGCCGCGCAGGCCCGCTTGCGTTACGCCGAAGCACAAATCCTGTTGGCTGGCGGCGACACGGCTGCTGCCGGTGCGATTGCCAGCGAATTGGCCCGCGACCCCTCGATGTCGGCGCAGGCCTTGCTGCTGAATGCCAGGGTGGCCGAGCGACTGGGGCGCAGCAGTGAGGCAGCGGTGGGCGCACAGCAAGCGCTGACGCAGCTGGAACGGCTCTGCCCAGCTGGCAAAGAAGCCCTCAGCATCCAACAAGGCTGCGATTTCCGCAGCACGTCGTTTGCGTTGCGCTTGCTGAGCGACGCGCAACGCAACCGCGGCGCTACCGTGCAGGCGCTGGCGCTGACCCGGCGCTGGCTGGCCCTGGTGCAGGCGGGCAAAGACCGTTACCTGACCGTGATTGCCATGGGCAATATGGCCGACCTGTCGCAGGCGAACGGCCAACCCACCGACGCGCAGGACTGGCTGGCCCAGGCCGAGCAATTGGCCAAAGGCGACGCGCTGTTGATGGCGACTGTCAAAACCTTTGAAGCCGTCGTGGCCGGGCGCAGCGGCGACAAGGCGGGACTGCTGCGCGCCCAGCAAGAAGGTTTGACCCTGGCCCGCCAAGCCGGTGCCGTGCTGCTGGTGGCCCTGGCGCAAGCCAATCTGACCGACTACTACATGACCCAGCAGAACCCCGAGCGCGCGCTGGCGCTGGCACGCGAGGCACTGCCGGTGCTGCTGCGATTCCGGGACGTTAGCCATGAGCGTTTTCTGCGCCACAACATGTCCGTCACCCTGCTGCGACTGCGTCAGTTCGACGCCGCCCGGCGCGAAATGGCACGGGTGGAAGAAATCCGCCAGGGCCAGTCCGACACGGCCCGGCGCATCAGCGAACTGCGCGAACTGGGCGAGGCCTGGGCCGCAGCGGGCCAGCCCAAAGAAGCCATCACTCTGTTCCACATCGAACGCCAGCTGACCGCCGAGGCGAATGCCCGCAACCGCGAAGCCTCGTTGGACGAGTTGCGGCTGAAGTACGACAGCGCGCGCAAACAGCGCGACCTTGACCTGCTCAACCGCGACCGCACCATCAACGACCAGCAGCTCGGCAACCGCCGCCTGGCGTCCCAGGTCAGCATCGCCGTGGCCGTGCTGTTCAGCCTGTCCCTGGTGCTGGCCGGGCTGATGGTCCGCAAGGTGCGTGCTGCCAACAAGCGGCTGAAAGCCAATCAGGCCTTGCTGCGCGCCCAAAGCGAGCGCGACCCACTGACCGATCTGGCCAACCGCCGCCATTTTCTCGCGGTGATGGCCAAACAAAGCGCCGAAGAGGCCAGGGACTATTTCAAGGGCGCTTTGCTGATGGTGGACATCGACCACTTCAAGCGGGTCAACGACGAACACGGCCA
>JBBQKT010000168.1:0-7891 GCA_038327205.1 Burkholderiales bacterium
GCTTGCGCGCCGAGGTCGGCCAGCTCATTGCGGCCGATGACGCGATGCTGGGCCAGTTCGCCGCAGCCATCGACGCCTTCCCGAGCGAGACCGGTGGCTGGTGGAACCGGCTGCGCACGATCGGCGAGCACGATCAGCCGACCCTGGATCTGAAAAAGTTGGCCATCTTTACGATCGTCCACGGGGTTCGCAGCCTGGCGCTGCGCGAGCATGTCGAGGCCACCGGCACGGCAGCACGCCTTGTTGCGCTGGTCGAAGCCGGTCGCTTGCCTGGCCCGCTGGCGACCGATCTGACCGACTGCCTGCAGTTCCTGATCGGGCTGAAACTGAAGGCCGGCCTGGCCGAACAGGACGCCGGCGTCGCGGTGACCGGCGGGGTTCGCGCTGATCGCCTGAGCAGCCTCGAGCGCGATCTGCTGAAGGACGCACTCGCCGTGGTCAAGCGCTTCAAGGCCCTGCTGCGCCACCAGTTCCATCTGGGGGAACGGTGAACGGGCCGTCAGCAGCGCCGCGCTGGCGGGGCTGGCGGCACTGGCTGGCTGCCCCATGGCGCCGCTGGCTGCTGTTTCACTTGGCCGACACGCATTTCTCGTTCATGTACGACGCGCCCCCGGCCAATGAATGGGTGGTACTCGATTGCGAAACCACCGGGCTTGATCCGAAGCGGGACGAAATCATCTCCATCGGCGCGGTGCACATCGTCGGCAACCGCCTGCTGACGAGCCAGCGGCTGGAACTGATCGTCCGCCCCGAGCGGGCGATGGCAGAGGCCAGCATGCGCGTGCACCACCTGCGCGAAAGCGATGTTGCGGCTGGCATGTCGCCTGAACAGGCGATGCGGCAACTGCTGGAATTCATTGGCAGCCGACCCTTGGTGGGCTACTACCTCGAGTTCGACGTCGCCATGATCAACCGTGCCATCTGGCCCATGCTCGGCGTCGGATTGCCACAGCCAAAGATCGATATCTCGGCGCTGTACTACGACATGAAGAACCGCCAATTGCAGGCCCATCTGCGAAACCAAACCATCGACCTGCGTTTCGAAACGATCATGCGCGAGCTGGATCTACCGGTGCGTGACGCCCACGATGCGTTGAACGACGCAGTCATGGCGGGCCTGGCATTTTTGAAACTGCGGCGCTGTTGACGACATGTCATTCGCCCGGCGCGCTGCATTTGCTGCGGGTCAAGGCCCGGCGATGGCAGTCGCAGCTTGAGGGCGGTTATTGAGGGCAGTAGTTGAGGGCAGTTATTGAGGGCGCGAAATCAGCCCGGGTTGAGCGTTGAGACAACGCCAATCCTAAACGGATGCCCCTTGAACCCACCAAGCATTGCGTCACCGGCACGTTTCGATACGCAATCGCACAAAGCCCCGGCTGCTCGCCGAGGCTTGCGTGGATTAACCGCGTTTCAAGGAGCTTGGGTTGGCGCAACTTCAGCAGCCGTCTTTGGGGCGGGAGCCTTCGCGCTGGCAGCTGCTTTCTCTGCAACTGCCGACGGCTTGCCCTTTGCAGTCGCCGTTTTAGTTCGAGGTTTTTTGGATGAAACAGTCGCCAAGACTTTGGCGACCGGCTTGGCGAGAGCAGCTTTTTTGGCCGGCAGGGCCTTCGCTGCCACGGCCATCTTCACAGGGGCAGCCGCCTTGCCAGGCATGGCTTTGCTTGAAGTTTTTTTCGTTGCCGGTGCTGCAGCCTTGGAAGGCACGACTTGCGCAGCAGGCGCCTTCTTGGCCGGGGCCGAGACGGGTGCTTTGGCAGCAACTGCCGGTTGCGCAGCACTCAACAAAAACGACTCCTTGGTTTTTCCTGAGGCCATCGCAGCCACCAGCCAGGCCGGACGCTTACCCATCCCGCCCCAAACATTGCCGGATGCATCACCATATTTGGCTGCACGGACAGTTGATGGCTTCGGCGCCGAAGATGCCTTGCTTTTAGCGGGGCCTGCATGAGCGAGTGCCGAATTCGGTGCAGCAGACGCCGGACCGAAAAGGTCCTCGACAGTCAGCCCGTGAAAGGCAATATCCTTTCTCATGGTCGCAAGGACAGCATCGAATGAGCGTTGCAGCCGAATGATTTCAGCACGGACTTGGACGAGAGACTTGGCCATCTGTAACTCCTGTTTGTATGTGTTTGTATGTGTTTGTATGTGCTGATGCTGCAATTAAGCAGCAATTAAGCAGCGATTTATCAGCCTGCAATGCCAGCGAATTAAGTTGAGGCACACCACTATCGCCGGGGCATTATGAACGGCCGTGTTATCCATTGCGCTATCAAAGGTGACTGGGATGCCAACCCGTTAACGTTTCAGTGTTGGTAACTGGCATGTCCAAAGTCAGGCAATCGAACTCATTAGGGTGCGTAGGCTTGAGCGAGTTAGCTGGACGCACTGACCGTCGCGCCGCAAAGATCATCTATCAGCTTTCAGTTCCAAGGCGTTTCGCTGAGTCGTTCAGAGGGCTGACAGCGGCCCGTCGGTACGCAATGTTGGCGGAGCCTTCACAATCAGAGTGAATAAGCGCTGCGTATTGGCTCCACTTGATAAGAATGTCCTGTTTCACGTTTCATCCGAACACGCCTCGGTGGTTGACTCACCTGATGTTGAGCGCTGTCTGCGTCGCAGCATCCGCCCAGCAAAAACCCACCGAGTCGATGCCGCAAGTCAGCGTCTCCGGACTGTCGAGTCCGCAGGTGGAGAAGTCCTTCCGAAAGATGATTCGAGGCATGGACTACTTCGAGCAGCATCGTGCCGCCATGGCGCCCGGCGCAGCACTGCGCTTCAAACTGCTGCCGCGTAAACCGGGCACCGACATGGACCACATCGTGCTGGAGGTGATCGGCAAGAACTTCGACTATGAAGTGCCAATCGCTCCCGATCGAACCTTCGTTCTGCTGCGAAACGTCCAGGCAGTACAGGAGGACGCGGTCGTAGCACCGAACCGCAGGCGCTTGAGCATGACCTGGCGCACCGAGATCCGCACGCCAGGGCAGCCTACCGACAGTCGACGCCTTGGGGACCTTCGGCTGGAATGCGAAGTGGGTCTGGAGGCAGGCCTGGTGTCCAACAATGGCCCGATCGGCAAGCTCGCCGACCTTTTCACAACTGCCAAGCGCTATTGCGACCGCAAGGACTCGAGGTATATGTTTTTCGCTGAACGGCCTGTATTTAACGTGACGCTGGTGGCGGGCGAGCGCAGGGAAGTGCTTTCAATCGACAAGCTGTACGCCATGGCGAGTGACGATCCAAACCTCAAGGCAGACCTGCCGTTTTGTGACTGCGAAATGCTGGTGGATCGCACTTACTTTCTTCCGCTGGGCGACCACAGTTGGCCGGACGACACGCGGGTTGAGTTTGAATACATGGATGTGCGTCCGTGATGCCGTTATTGGCTCGCCGCGCAGCCTGCATGGCCGCCTGTTTGAGCGCGATCGGCTGCGCCGGCCCTGGTCGGTTCGAAGCGGCGGGGCAGAACGCTGGATCAGCCCGCATAGCATCGGGCCAGTCCATTGGGCCGGAAGCTGCCCTGAGCCTCGTTGTTGTGGGCAAGAGCACCAAGACCGATGTCTCCACGGCGCTCGGCGATGCCATCGTCATCCCGTTCGACAGCGGCTATGCGGTGTGGGTTTACCGCTGGCCCGGTCCGAAAAACGCAACTCGTTCCGCAGCGGAGCTTGTTGTTCTTTTCCAGCCATCGGGGGTGGTCGAAAGGGTAAGGCTGCGGCCTGAATACATATCGCTCGACCAATGAGTGGCCTCTGCCTGAGTTGCACCCGTGACCTGCCCAAGCCACTCAGCGTTTGTGGTGCGAAGGCGCCAGCTTGTAAACCGGTGTCGCCAGCCCCTCCTGGCGCGCCTTGAGTTGCAAGGCCAGGAACTCAGAGTAGTGCCGGCTCTGGTGCAAATTGCCGCCGTGGAACCAAAGGTGCGGCACTTGAGTGGGCTTCCACATATTGCGCAACTCACCCTCCCAAGGGCCAGGATCCTTGGGCGTGTCGCTGCCAAGGCCCCAGACCTTGCCGACCTTGTCGGCCACCTCGGGCGAGATCAAATCGGCCAGCCAGCCGTTCATTGAGCCATAGCCGGTGGCGTAAACAATCAAGTCGGCCGGTAGCTCAGTGCCGTCAGACAAGGTTACTGAGTGAGGGTTGATGCGCTCAACGTCGACCCGGCTTTTCAGTTTGATGCTGCCATTGGCGACGAGCTCGGACGCGCCGACGTCAATGTAGTAGCCCGAGCCACGGCGCAGGTACTTCATAAACAGGCCTGAGCCGTCAACGCCGAAGTCGAGCATGAAGCCGGCTTTTTCCAAACGCGCATAGAGGTCGGCATCGCGTTTCTTCATCTCGTCGTACACCGGCACCTGCATCGGCGCCATGATCTTGTAGGGGATCGATGCAAAGATCAAATCGGCCATGTTGGTGGTGACGCCGGACTTGACGGCATTCTCGGAATACAGCCCTCCAAGCGCCAACTCCATCAACGAATCCGACGGCGCAATATGGGTCGAACTACGCTGCACCATCGTGACGTTGGCGCCGTGCTCCCAAAGCGCGGCACAAATGTCGTGCGCTGAGTTGTTGGAGCCAATCACCACGCACTGCTTGTCCTTGTAGGCCTCGGGCCCAGAGTGTTGGCTGGAATGCTGCTGCTCGCCCAGGAAGACGTCCGCACCGGGAAACTTCGGCACCGTCGGGTAGCCAGATACTCCGAGCGCGAAGACCAATTCTTTTGGCCGCAGCGTGATGTCTTTGCCATCGCGTTCGACCACGACCTCCCAGCGCTGTGAAGCCTCGTCGAAATGTGCCTTCTTGGCCGATGTGCTGCCCCAATAGTTCAGCTCCATCACCTTGGTGTACATCTCCAGCCAGTCGCCGATCTTGTCTTTGGGGGCGAACACCGGCCAGTCGTCGGGGAACGGCAGGTAGGGCAAATGGTCGTACCAGACCGGGTCGTGCAGGCACAAACTCTTGTAGCGCTTGCGCCAGCTGTCACCGGGTTTGGCGTTCTTCTCGACGATGATCGCGGCCACGCCCAGGCGGCGCAATCGAGCGCCCAGCGCAATGCCGCCCTGCCCGCCGCCGATGATCACCACATAAGGCTGTTCGGTGATGCCGAGTGTCGCGAGCTCGTGCTCTCGTTCTTCGAGCCAGGTCTTGCGGCCGGGGTGCACGCCGTGCTCGGCGCCCTTGATGCGATGTGCACCTTTGCGTTCCTCGAAGCCCTTCAGTTCGGTCATCGTGGTCAGCAGCGTCCAGGCCTTGCCGTCCTTCAGCCGCACTTGACCGCGACCGCGTGCCACGGCGGTCTCGAAGGTGAACCAGGCGTCGATCACCCCGCCCGCCTCCGTCGCCTGGCCTTCGACGGCAAACGCCGTCGGCTTCACGTCAGCCAGCCGGGCCTGCAGCATCGTGCGGATCGCCTCAGGGCCTTCCTGGGTGCAGATGTTCCAGGTGAAAGCGACCAGGTCGCGCCAGTAGCTTTCCGTCTCGAACAAGGCCATCGCAGCGTCGATATCTTGCCGTTCGAGTGCGGACTGGAAGTCGGCAAACCAGGCGCTGGCGGCCTGAGTAGGGTGAGTGGACAAGTCGGTCATCGGAGGTCTCCTGTGGGTGCACCCGGCGCCTGTGTTCGGCTCTGGTTGGTCTGCCATCATTCGCCTGGTAGGGCGGCTGCGTCAGAGCAGTAACCCGGAGACTGCCAAGGCTCAACGGTTTTAGCCAGCCGCGCGCAGTGTGGTCTGGTCAACAGTAACTGGGTCGACGAGCCGATGTGGGTCGTCGAGCTCACCGCCATGCATGGTGTGCCACTGTGCGCAGTGTTCCCCCTTCACCATGAAACTCTTTTGCTGGGTCGAGTCAACAACGCCGGTGAGAGGCACATCCCAGGATTCGTCCGACAGAGTGCGGGAGGACTCCAAGGTGGCTTGGTAGGCGGCCATGGAACCGGCGTGTTTGACCAGCCAGGCCAGGTTCGGCCTGGGACACACCGGAAAAAGCCCAGTACTGAGCGATCGGCGTGGATTTGGCTTGTCGCAGGGCAAAGCCGTTGGCAGACGTGGCTGCCATTTCGTCGACGGCAATCAAGGGCATCAGCAAGGTGACCCGAAAGGAGTCACTCGCACCGTCCTAGCCGAACCAGCGCTGCTGGCGGACGTTCAGAGGGCTGGGCGTGTCGCAGCCTTGGCCTGGGAAGCGAAGCCCGTCTTCAAACTCACTGGACGGCATGGAGCCGGCATTCGGAGAGGGCTTGCCGCTGGCCGGCAAGCCTCGCTCGGTAAACAACATACAAGTTCAGCAAGTTGCGCCTGATGCTGCAGCAACCCAGCCGGGTGTTCTCGCGCGTGCAATTGCTGGGCAGCATGTACGCCGATGACCGCGATGTCAGCGACCGGGCGATCGACAGCCACATCAAAAACCTGCGTCGCAAGATCCAATCCAGCGACCCTGCGTTCAACCGCATCACCTCCGTCTACGGCGTGGGCTACTGTTTTGATGTGCCTGCTGTGGCATGTTGAAACACCCACCCAGCCGCTCAAATTTACTCAGATCGCGGGCGCGACAAGCCCGCGCTGTATCAACCCGCCAACATCGTCGGCACGATGCGGCTGACAAAAGAAAAGCCGCTGCTCCCGCTTGCTGCCACCAGGCCGAACCATCCCCGGTCGTCCCAGGCGGTGGGCGCCATGCCGGCTTTCAACACAGTGCTGTTCAGCACCCGGTAGAAGCCGCGAACGAGGTCGGTGTCGCGGTCCGCTTGCCTGAGCTTTCGGCCCACGCCGAACTCGCCGTAGTTGAGCGGGATGCCCAGGGTTGATGCATGGGCCACCACGGCGTTGATGGCCGCAATGGTGGTTGCATCACCCGGTGCGGCGGCGTTGCTGCCGTCCTCGCCGCAAAAGCCCCAGGGGTCGTAGGTGTGCACCTCAGCGGCAAGAAATTTGTCAGCGCCGCCGCCCGGCAAATCGGCCTTGCTCGGATAGACCACACGCAGCTGCATGTGGTTGCCCATGCCGTTGGTGCCCACCAGCACCATGCGCTGGGTGTTCTGGCCACCGCTTTGACGGATCGCGTCGTATCCCACTTGGTTGATTCGCCGGGTCAGTGCCAGCGCACGTGGGTCGCTGGGGCTGGCGCCGCCGCTCCAGTCGCCAAAGTTGCCCTGTGGCTCGTTCAAGACCTCGAAGATCAGCTGTTGCGGGCGGTCGGCAAACTGCGCCGCGATGCCCTGCCAAAGCCTGCTGAAGATGGCGTCTGCCGCGGCGCTGCCGTCGTAGGTCTTGTAAAGCCCGCGCTCGTGATGGGTGTTCAAGATCACGTACAGGTTCTTCGACAAGGCGTAATCGACCACAGTCTTCAGCTGTGCAAGCCGCGGGTGCGCCGCATCCAGCAGGCCGGCAGCGTCAGCCAGTGTGTTGCCACCGACGGCCTCCGTCCAGGTGACTGGAATGCGGATATGCCGCATGCCTGCAGCCTGGTACAGGTCGATGAGCGGATAAATGGCAGCAGGCTCGGTGCTGTGCAGGCCGAGGTCGAAGGTGTTGCCGAGGTTGAAGCCGGAGCCCATGGCGGCAACGATGGCCGCGGCCGAGGTCAGGCCGGCGGAGGGTGCTGGCAGCGGCGTTGGCGTTGGCGTTGGCGTTGAGATTGGCAGCGGGGCCGGTGATTCGCTGTTTGTCGGTGTGCCCACTGCGCTGCCTTCACCGCCACCACCGCCGCAGCCAGAAAAGGCCGACGTGGTGCAGAACAAACCGGCCATCGTGACCAAAATCTTGCGCCGCGGCTTGTCGTTGGGTATCGCTGCAATGGTGCTGCCAAGGTGCTCAGTGTTCATGGGCGACGCCCTCATGGCGGTAGTCCTGGGCGTTGTAGCGCTGCCCGCTGGGGCCATGGTCCGC
>JBBQKT010000169.1:0-7853 GCA_038327205.1 Burkholderiales bacterium
GACTTGTCGGGGCTTTCTTTTTTGCCCGGTCCGCCCCCCGGTGCAAGCCCTGGCAGGGCAGCAAGCTTTCGGGGCGGAAAATCTATACTGCAGCATCATGAAGTTCGTTGACGAAGCCTATATCGATGTCGCCGCGGGCGACGGCGGGGCCGGTTGCGTCTCGTTCCGGCACGAGAAATACAAGGAGTTCGGTGGCCCCAATGGCGGCGACGGCGGCCGTGGCGGCCACGTCTTCGCGGTGGCGGACACCAACCTCAACACCATGGTCGACTTCCGCTATTCGCGCCGGCACGACGCCAAGCGCGGCGAGCACGGCATGGGATCCGACATGTTCGGCGCGGCCGGCAGCGATATCACGCTGAAGATGCCGGTCGGCACCATCATCACCGACGCCGAGACCGGCGAAGTGCTGTACGAACTGCTCACGCCGGGCGAGGTGATCACCATCGCCAAGGGCGGTGACGGCGGCTTTGGCAACATGCGCTTCAAGAGCGCGATCAACCGGGCGCCGCGCCAGAAGACGCCGGGCTGGCCTGGCGAGATCAAGAAACTGAAGCTGGAACTGAAGGTGCTGGCCGACGTCGGCCTGCTGGGCATGCCCAACGCCGGGAAGTCGACGCTGATTGCAGCGATCTCGAACGCACGGCCGAAGATCGCCGACTACCCGTTCACGACTCTGCACCCGAACCTGGGCGTGGTGCGGGTGGGTCCGGAACGCAGCTTCGTGGTCGCTGATATTCCGGGCCTGATCGAAGGCGCATCAGAGGGCGCCGGTCTGGGGCACCAGTTCCTGCGCCATTTGCAGCGCACGCGCCTGCTGCTGCACGTCGTTGATCTGGCACCGTTCGACCCGACCGTTGATCCGGTGGCGGAAGCCAAAGCCATCGTCGGCGAGCTGAAAAAATACGACCAGTCGCTGCACGACAAACCGCGTTGGTTGGTGCTCAACAAGCTCGATATGGTGCCTGCCGACGAGCGGGTCAAGCGCGTCAAGGACTTCGTCAAACGCTACAAGTGGAAGGGCCCGGTGTTCGAGATTTCGGCCCTGACCCGTGAAGGCTGCCAGCCACTGATTCACGCGATCTACGACCATGTGTCGACGGCCCACAAGGTCATTGTCGAGGTCGATCCGCGCTTCCCCACGGCGGAGGCCGGCTCAGAAGGTCAGGCGTGAGCAGCGACAACAGCCTGCCGCTGAAGGACGCCCGCCGCATCGTCGTCAAGGTCGGCTCCAGCCTCGTCACCAACGAGGGTCGGGGCGTTGACGCCGATGCCATCGGCAACTGGTGCCGTCAGCTGGCGGTCTTGGCCAAGGAAGGCCGCGAGCTGGTGATGGTGTCCAGCGGCGCGATTGTCGAAGGCATGAAGCGGCTCGGCTGGACGACCCGGCCCAAGGCTTTGCATGAATTGCAAGCTGCAGCCGCCGTCGGCCAGATGGGCTTGGCCCAGATGTACGAGACCAAGTTGCGCGAACACGGCATGGGCAGCGCGCAGGTGCTGCTGACGCATGCCGACCTGGCCGACCGTGAGCGCTATCTGAACGCCCGCTCGACCCTGCTGACCCTGCTGCAACACCGCGTGCTGCCGGTCATCAACGAGAACGACACCGTCGTCAACGACGAAATCAAGTTTGGCGACAACGACACCTTGGGCGCACTCGTCGCCAACCTCGTTGAAGCCGATGCGTTGCTGATCCTGACCGATCAACGCGGTCTGTATTCCGCTGACCCTCGCAAAGATCCGACGGCTCGCTTCATCGACGAGGCCATCGCCGGTACGCCGGAGCTCGAACTGATGGCCGGCGGCGTCGGCACGGCCCACGGGCGCGGCGGCATGATCACCAAGATACTGGCAGCCAAGCGAGCCGCCGCCAGCGGTGCCAGCACGGTCATCGCCTGGGGCCGCGAGCCTGATGTGCTCTTGCGTCTGGCTGCTGGTGAAGCGATCGGCACCGCCTTGCTGGCCAGCACGCCGAAGCTGGCGGCACGCAAGCTGTGGATGGTTAACCATCTGCAGATGCGCGGCGCGGTCACGGTCGATGCCGGTGCTGCGGCCAAGGTGCAGGGCGAGGGCAAGAGCCTGCTGCCGATTGGGGTGGTCGAGGTGCAGGGCGATTTCCAGCGCGGCGATGTGATCGCGGTGCGCGACCCGCAAGGCCGGGAGCTGGCGCGGGGCCTCACCAACTATTCCAGCAGCGAAGCGCGCTTGATTGCGCGCAAGCCCTCGGCCGAGATCGAGCGCCTACTTGGCTATGCCGCCGAACCTGAGCTGATCCATCGGGACAATCTGGTCCTGCGCTGACGGCTCGGGCAGATCACCGACCGTCGAATCTGCATCCCCCGGCGGGTGCTGCTGGTCTTGGTAGTCATGCCCTTCGCCGCGATGCTGCTGCGGCCGCATGCCCGAGCGCAGATAGCGATTGTGATGATTGATGCGCGGTAGATAGCGGGCCAGCTCGGTCAGTGCCATTTCATAGACGCCGCGCTTGAACTCGATCACCGATTCCAGCGGCACCCAGTAATCGTTCCAACGCCAGGCGTCGAACTCCGGGTGGTCGGTGGCGCGCAGATTCATGTCGCAGTCACGGCCCATCAGTTGCAGCAAAAACCAGATCTGTTTTTGGCCGCGGTAGTGGCCGCGTGCATCGCGGCGAATGAAGTGCTCGGGCACCTCGTAACGGAGCCAGTCGCGGGTGCGCGCAATGATGCGCACGTGGTCGGGGATAAGCCCCACTTCCTCGTGGAGTTCACGGAACATCGCCTGCTCGGGCGTTTCGCCATGCTTGATGCCCCCTTGCGGGAACTGCCAGGAATGGGTGCGGATGCGTTTGCCCCAGAACACCTCGTTCCGGTGGTTGAGCAGGATGATGCCGACGTTGGGCCGGAAGCCTTCACGGTCGAGCATAATCAACCTCGAATCTATAGTTGGTTTCATTATTGCACTGGGCAGCCCACGCGGCGCGACCCTGCAAACCCTCACACCTCTTGCCCTTGCCCAGCCCACGTGCCGGGCCCGCCACGCCATGAAAGCCAGCCAATTCTTCATCTCAACGCTCAAAGAGGCGCCCGCCGACGCCGAGGTCATCAGCCACCAGCTGATGATGCGTGCCGGCCTGATCAAACGGCTCGGCGCGGGCATCTACAACTACATGCCAATGGGGCTGCGCGTCATCCGCAAGGTCGAGGCCATCATCCGTGAGGAGATGAACCGGGCCGGCGCCGTCGAGCTGCTGATGCCGGTGGTGCAGCCGGCCGAGCTGTGGCAAGAAACCGGCCGCTTCGAGAAGATGGGCCCCGAGCTGCTGCGCGTGAAAGACCGCCATGGCCGTGACTTCATCATCCAGCCGACCAGCGAAGAAGTCATCACCGATATCGCCCGCCAGGAGCTGCGCAGCTACAAGCAACTGCCGAAGAATTTCTATCACATCCAGACCAAGTTCCGCGACGAGCGCCGGCCGCGGTTTGGCTTGATGCGTGGCCGTGAATTCACGATGAAGGACGCCTACACCTTCGACCGCGATGCGGCCGCAGCTGGCCGCAGCTACGAAAACATGTACGCGGCCTATTGCAAGATTTTTGACCGCATGGGCCTGACCTACCGCGCGGTGGCGGCCGATACCGGTGCGATTGGCGGCGACCGCTCGCATGAGTTTCAGGTGATCGCCGACACCGGCGAAGACGCCATCGTATACTGCCCGACCAGCGACTTCGCGGCCAATATCGAGCTGGCTGAAGCGGTCGCTTTGCTGGCTTCGCGGGCCGCTGCATCCCAGGCATTGACGAAGACGCCGACGCCGGGCAAGAGCACCTGTGCCGATGTGGCCGAGCTGTTGAATTTGCCCTTGGCGCAGACGGTCAAGTCCTTGGTGCTGGCGACGGATGAGCTGGACAAGGACGGCGGCATTAAAGAGTCCACCGTCTGGCTGCTGCTGCTGCGCGGCGACCACGACATGAACGAGGTCAAGGTCGGCAAGCTGCCGGGCCTGAAGGCGGGTTTCCGCTTCGCCACCGTCGGCGAGATCGAGGATCACTTCGGCTGCAAGCCGGGCTATCTGGGCCCGATCAACTTGCTGAAGCCCGTCAAGGTCATTGCCGACCGGACAGTCGCCAACATGGCTGATTTCGTCTGTGGCGCCAACGAGCCCGACTTCCACTTCACCGGCGCCAACTGGGGCCGTGATCTGCCCGAGCCCGATCTGGTGGCCGACATCCGCAATGTCGTCGCGGGCGATCCGTCGCCGGACGGCAAGGGCGAGCTGGCGATCCAACGCGGCATTGAGGTGGGCCATGTGTTCTATCTCGGCACCAAGTATTCGCTGGCGATGAAGGCGAACTTCCTCGACGAGAACGGCAAGCCTCAGCCCTTTGAGATGGGCTGCTACGGCATCGGCGTGACCCGCTTGCTGGGTGCGGCGATTGAGCAGAACCATGACGCGCGCGGCATCATCTGGCCGGATTCGATGGCACCGTTCACCGTCGTCATTTGCCCGATCGGCATGGACCGCAGCGAGGACGTGAAGACCGCTGCGGCGAAGCTGTACGAAGAGCTGCTGGCTCTGGGCGTGGACGTGCTGCTGGATGACCGCGGCGAGCGGCCCGGCGCGATGTTTGCCGACTGGGAATTGATCGGCGCGCCGCACCGCGTGGTGATGGGCGACCGGGGCTTGAAAGAAGGCCATGTCGAATATCAGGGCCGCCGGGACGCAGAAGCGAGCAAGCTGCCGCTGGCCGACGTCGTTGCTCACTTGAAGGGCAAGTTGGGGCTTTGAAACGGCGTGGACTTCTGCTGCTGCTGGCCGCCCTGCCTCGTTGGGCAGCGGCTGGCGCACAGGTCGAGGAACCTTTGGCCGACGCCGTCCGCTCGGCCTTGGCGGCCTCGATTGCCAATGGCGCGCCGCCCAAGGTGCGTTTCGAGAACGTCGATGCTCGGCTGGCCTATTTGCGCTGGCTGGGCACGATGAGCGAAAAACTCAAGCCCAAGAAGAGCGAGCCGCAAACGCGTATTGAGTTCCTTGAAACCGTCTGGTACGAGGCCAAACGCGCTGGGCTAGATCCGTCGCTGGTGCTGGGCCTGGTGCAGGTGGAAAGTGGCTTTCGAAAATATGCGATCAGCTCGGCCGGTGCACGTGGCTATATGCAGGTGATGCCGTTTTGGGCGAACCTGATCGGCGACGGGCAGGCCTCACGGCTTTTCCATATGCAGACCAATTTGCGCTTCGGCTGCGTGATCTTGCGCCATTACCTCGACAAGGAGCGTGGTGACATGTTCCTGGCCCTAGGGCGCTACAACGGCAGCCGGGGCCGGCCGGACTATCCGAACGCAGTCTTTGGGGCGCGGCGCAAGTGGCTGATACCGGGGGAGGTATGAGCGTGCTCGGGGTTTCTCGGTAACTCAGCGCTCCTTTAAGCGCGACGTGGCGCGCCGGGCTTGAGGTCTTCGCGTGAGGCGCCCGATGGCGTTGTGATATCAATTTGTCGGGTTTCTTTACATCGGACCAGCGCTGCTCGGCGAGCCGCTGCTCATGAACACATGCAAGTCAAGGACTTACATCCATCGGTATGTAAATTGCTTGTAACTTGATGTTCAGCAAGCCTGCCTAACTATCATTTTTACAAGGAATCACATGCGCACTCCTACCCTAAGTCCGCTGGCGTCGTCCCTGCTTGTCGTTTGCTGCATGGCGCCGGCATTTGTCAATGCAATGACGATCGACAAGACAGTCAATGTCAATGTTTACCAACTCTGCACGGACGACGGCAGCGCATGCGCCAACCAAGGCCCGCTTGGCAACTCGTACTACTTCACCGAGACCAACAAAATCTGGGCGCAGGCTGGCATCAGCGTCAGTTTCACGTTCATTGAACAAATCAAAAGCTCGCAGTTTTACGACATCAGTGACACCGCTGGCGACAAATTCGATGATCTGTACGACTTCAAGTTTGGTGTCGGGATGGCAGGCAACGTGAAAAACCGCGTGGACATGTTCCTGGTCAATAACTATGACGGTGCCTATGGCGTGGGTTACAGCGGTGCTGGTGGGCTCATCATGGCGATGTCGACCATCAGTGCATTCAACTGCGGTGGTGCAGCTGGCTGTACCGGCCGCGTAGACACCTTGGCCCATGAGCTGGGTCACAACTTTGGCCTGGTGCCGGAAGGCTTCGTCGACTACGCAGGTTCGAGTGATCCCGGCCACTCAACCGGCACTAACACCTTGATGAATGGTGGCGGTACACGCCTGATTCCGACGACTTTTGCGCAAATCGCACCCGATGGTGATGGGCTTGACCTGCTGCCCCAGACCCACATCGACTTTGCCCGCCAGAGCTCGCTGCTCAGCCCTGTCCCGGAGCCTACTTCATGGGCAATGTTCGCCGTTGGGTTGCTTGGCATCGGTGCGACGCTGCGCCGGCGTCAGGCCTGACCCCAGAAGCCTGCAATTGCGGCGTTGCGTGAATTTTTTGCTGCAACGGCGTCAGTTGTTGAAAGCTGCATCGTTTGCTGGCGCAGTCGGGTTGGGCGCAACCTTGGCTGGTCAGGCGAAATACGCGTTGGCTAGAGATCGAATCGTGTTGCCGCCTGAGCGGCTGGCGATTCGATCCAAGGCTGGCAACTACCAATTGGTCATCAGCACTGCTGACGGTTGGCGCACCATGCTAGCCACCGGTGAGTTGACCGACCAGGCCGCGCCCGGACAGCCTGTCCGTTGGCAGATGACCCTGCCTCAAACACAAGGCCCGCGTCACGCCTTGGTCACCGACGGCGGCACAGCGGTGATGTTCGATAGCTGGCTGAATGTTGCATCGCCGCATGCCATTGTTGTGGTCAGCCCCGATGGGCGGCTGCTCGCGGTTTACAGCTTTGAGGCCGTTGTGGCAGTGCTGCAGGTGTCGCGGCGGAAAGTGGTGCAACTGGCCCGACTGGGTTTTTGGCTCAGCGCAGAACCGGTGTTGTCAGGCGATGGCAACCGGGTGCTGTTAGAGGCCGGCGGGCGGCATCTGAGCTTGTGCCTGACCGACGGCCGGATCAGCGTCACAGACTAGGCTCAGTGGCTGCAGCGTAGCCAAAGTTAGTCGCCCCGTTGGCACCCCTTGGCGCCCTGTTGTTGCCTACTTATCGCCCTGTTGGCGGCGTCAGCGTTGCCCTAAGCCGCTGCCATTTTCCTTCAGAGCCCCGTCCAAGCCTTGGGCGCAGCCGCAGAAATGCCGGCCAATTCCAGCACCCGCTCGGCACTTTCATTGATCAATTCTTCAATGCTTGTGGGGCGGTGATAAAACGCCGGCAATGGCGGAAAGATGATGCCGCCCATCTCGGTGACCGCCGTCATATTGCGCAGGTGGGCGAGGTTGAACGGCGTCTCACGCACCATCAGGATCAGGCGGCGGCGCTCCTTCAAGGTGACGTCGGCGGCACGGCTCAAGAGGTTGTCGCCAAAGCCGTGGGCGACGGCGGCCAAGGTTTTCATCGAGCAGGGCGCGACGATCATTGCGGCGGTGGCGAAACTACCGCTGGCGACGCAGGCGCCGACATCATTGGGCGAGTAGGCAAAGCTGGCTTCGCGCTCCAGCGCTGAGCGGTCCAGACCCAGTTCGTGATGAGCGTTCAGCACCCCGGCGGGCGTGATGATCAGATGGGTTTCAAGCCCCAGCTCACGGCCTCGGCGCAGCAGGCGCAGCGCATAGGCCGCACCGGTCGCGCCGGTGACGCCAACGACCAGCCTCTGCTGTGCCATCAAGCTGCCGGTGCCAACACCTGCTGCAACTCACCGGCTTCGTACATTTCCATCATGATGTCCGAGCCGCCGACGAATTCGCCGTTGACGTAGAGCTGGGGGATGGTGGGCCAGCTGGCGT
>JBBQKT010000170.1:0-7835 GCA_038327205.1 Burkholderiales bacterium
GTGCAGATCTGAACAACCGGCACACGCCCAACCACGCTCACCCGGCCTGCGTCGTCGGTAGGAATCGCGGCGCCCGGCGCAGCTGGCTGGCCTGCTCATAGGCATAGCCATAGCCGAGCAGCTTCGCCTCCTGCCAGGCCAGACCACCGAACGAGAGGCCGGCCGGCAAATTGGCCACCAGGCCCATTGGCACGGTCAGGTGCGGGTAACCGGCCACCGCGAATGGCGAGGTGAAGCCGCCGGCGGTGTAGTGGTCGCCAATCAGGGTGTCGGTCAGCCAGGCGAGGTTGCCGGTGGGCGCAACCACCCCATCGAGCTGGTGCTGGGCAAACAGCGCGTCCAGGCCCTCGGCACGGCTGTAGCGCTGGTTGGTCGCCAGCGTCTGGCGGTAGACGTCGCTGTCCAGCGGCGGGCTGGCTTCGGCGGTCAGCAGCAGCTCCTGGTCGAAAAAGGGCATCACCTCGCGGGCATGGGCCAAGTTCCAGGCGATCAGATCGGCCAGGGTCTTGATCGGCGCATCGGGTTGGAACGCTGCTAGGTATTTGGGCAGGCCGTCCTTCAGCTCGGTCATCAGCGCGGCGTTCTCGGTCTCGGCGTAGCGGGGCTGCTCGGGGATGTCGAGCTTGTCGATCAGCACCGCGCCCTGGGCACGCAGCACGGCCAGCGCCTGCTCGAACAGGGCGTTGACTTGGGGCTGCGGCGGCAGCGCGGTGCGAATGATGCCCAGCCGCGCGCCGCGCAGCGCGTCGGGCCGCAAGCCGGCCAGGTAATCGGGCGTGCCGGCGGGGGCCAACGCGGTGGCCGCGTCGCGGCTGTCAGCACCCACCATCGCCTGCAGCAGCACGGCGGCGTCACGCACCTGGCGTGTCATCGGGCCAGCGGTGTCCTGGCTGGCGGCGATCGGGATCACACCGTCGCGGCTGACCCGGCCGACCGTCGGCTTCAGGCCGACCACGCCGCAGATGCTGGCCGGCGAGGTGATCGAGCCATCGGTTTCGGTGCCCACGGCCACGGCGCAGAGGCCGGCGGCCACGGCCGCTGCCGAGCCGGAGCTGGAGCCGCTGGTGTTGCGGTCAAGCACATGGGGGTTGCGGGTCTGGCCGCCACGGCTGCTCCAGCCGCTGGTGGAGCGGGTCGAGCGGATATTGGCCCACTCGCTCAAGTTGGTCTTGCCCAGGATGACGGCACCGGCCTCGCGCAGCCGGGTAACAAGAAACGCATCGCGCTTGGCATGCAGGCCCTGCAGCACCAACGAACCGGCGGTGGTGCTCATCTTGTCCGCCGTGGCAATGTTGTCCTTCAGCAGCACCGGCAGGCCGTGCAGCGGCCCGCGCAGCCGACCCTGGCGCCGCTCGGCGTCTAGCGCCTTGGCTTGTGCCAGCGCGTCCGGGTTGAGCTCGATCACCGAGCGCAGGGTCGGGCCGCGACGGTCCAGCGCGGCGATGCGCTGCAGGTAGAACTTGGTCAGCGCCAGGCTGCTCAGCGCGCCGCCGGCCAGCGCCTGCTGCAGACCGGCCACATCGAGCTGATCCCAGGCCGGGCCAGCGGCAGCTTTGGCTGCAGCGGCGGGCAGGGCTGCGGCGCTGAGCGCCACCGACGCGGGCAGGGCGCCCGCCACAAAATTGCGACGACTCATCGAGGAACTCATCAATCAAACACTCCAACAAGGGCCGACGACATCGCCGACCGACTGCAACGCGACCGATTGAAGCACTGCAAGGCGATGGCTGCACCTTGTTACGCGAACAAAAAACGGGTTGGGTGCTGTCAGCGGCCGAGCCGTGCCGGCGGCCGCAGTCTGGCCTGGATACAAGCCAGCAATCTATGCATCGCGACGACACAGCTTGTGCGATACGCAACACCAATTCGGTAACAACCCGCAGTGCCTTCGCCATGTTGCTGACATGTCAATCCAGACTTGCCAGAGCAAGCAACAGCCCGCCTGCCGATGCGCCATGAATGGCCCGCCGTGGCTAGCATGACCGAGCGATGACAACGCATCCCCGTTGTCGCTACGGCGCCGGCAAGCTCGGTGGTCGTGGCCCGAACTCCAGTGAGCCCCCATGAAGCACTCCCTTCCAAATTCGGCGGTTCAACTGCCCGCCCGCCTGCGCCCGTCCCTGCTTGCCCGCAGCGTCCATTTGCTGCTGTTGGGAGGCCTGGCAACCAGCGGAGCACCTGCCTTTGCGCAAGCTGCCACTGAAGCCAGCCAGCAACTTGAGCGGGTCACCGTCACCGGCTCCAACATCCGCCGCATCGGCGCCGAAACACCGAGCCCCGTGCAGGTGATCACCGCCGAGGACATGAAGAAGAGCGGCGCCACCAGCGTGCAGCAGGTGCTGCAAAGCATCACCGCCAACGGCCAGGGCACCTTGTCGCAGGGCTTCTCGGGCGCTTTTGCCAGCGGCGCGTCGGGCGTGTCGCTGCGCGGCCTGACCGTGGGTGCCACCCTGGTGCTGATCGACGGCCACCGCTCGGCGCCCTACCCGATCGGCGACGACGGCCAGCGCTCCTTCGTCGACATTGCCAACATCCCGTTTGATGCGGTCGAGCGCATCGAGGTGCTGAAGGACGGCGCCTCGGCCGTCTATGGCTCGGACGCCATCGCGGGCGTGGTCAACATCATCCTCAAGCGCTCGTTCAAAGGCACGACGCTGAATGTCGACCTCGGCAGCTCGGCCAAGGGCGATGGCAACGAATACAAGGTGTCGGGCATCACCGGCTTCGGCGATCTGGACCGGGACGGCTACAACCTCTACATCGCGGCCGAAGCCCGCAAGCACAACCAGATCAAGTACGCCGACCGCGGCGGCAGCTTCACCCAGACCGACTTCACCAAGACCGGCGGCTACGACGTGACCGCAGGCGTGATCAACCCGCTCAATGGCGGCCTGCCACGCAGCGGCACTGGCTACATCACCGATGCGGACGGCAACATCACCGGCTTCTTCCCCGGCTGCGACGCCACCAAGCTGGCAGCCGGCCAATGCACCTACAACAACACCTGGTCGCAGATCCAGCCGGCCACGGAAAACTACAACCTGGTGACCCGTTACACGATGAAGCTGCCGGCCGACTGGCAGCTGTCGGTGCAGGGCACTTACTTCCAGAGCCGTTCGCAACAGCTCGGCGGGCCAAGCCGTGCGTTCGCCGGCGGCTACCAGGGCATCACCTCCGGCCCGGGCGTCGTGCCGGCCGTGCTGGCTGCCGTCGATCCGACCACCATCCCCTCGACCAACCCGAGCTTCCCGAAGGGCACCGGTCTGACCAGCGGCCTGCTGCGCTACTCCTTCCTCGATGTCGGCCCGACCGTGACCGACACCAACGCCCGCACGAGCCGCTTCGTCGCCGATCTGAACGGCGCGTTCGGCGGCTGGGACCTGGCCGCCGCCGCCGGCTACACCGAGGTGAAGCTCGACCTGCGCGGCAGCGGCAGCGTCAACGCGGCCAATCTGCAGCAGGCGCTCAACAGCAGCAGCGCCCCCTACCTGGTCGGCGGCCCGAACAGCGCAGCCGTGCTGGGCTTCATTGCCCCGACGCTGACCGCCAGCGACAGCTCCAAGCTGACTTTCCTGCATGTGGGCGCGTCGCGCGACCTGCTCGCCCTCGGCGGTGGCCAGATGGCCTTGGCTGTCGGCGCTGACTACATCCAGCGCAAACAAAACGCACTGGCCCCGGCCGATGTGGCGGCCGGTCTGATCGACAGCTTCAGCAACAACTTCACCATCGGTGAGCAAACCGTGAAGTCGGTCTATGCCGAGCTGGTGGCACCGATCACCAAGCAACTGGAAGCCGAAGCCGCTGTGCGCTACGACAGCTACAACCTGTCGGGCGGCAAGGCCTCGCCCAAGGTCGGCTTCAAGTGGACGCCACTGCGCGAGGTGGCGCTGCGCGGCACGGCAGGCCGCGGCTTCCGCGCGCCCGGCCCGGCCGAAAACGGCATCGCCGGCCAGACCTACTTCACCGGCAACGGTTTCGACCCGGTGCTGTGCGCAGGCAACGATGCAAAAACCACCGGCAACTTCCCATCGGAATGCTCGATTGCGGTCGGCACGGTGCAAGGCACGACGCCGACACTGAAGCCGGAGACCTCCAAGTCCTTCACCCTCGGCCTGATCATCGAGCCGATCCGCGAACTCAGCGTGTCGATCGATTTCTACTCGATCGAGATCAACAACCAGATCGTCGCCGGGGCCGCCGGCCCGGTGGTGCGCGGCACCAACTTCACGCCGATTCCCCAGGTGCAGGCCGATGGCAGCACGGCCCTGGTACGGCCGCCGGTGGCGCCGATCGCTTTCAAGACCGCCGGCTACGCCAACGCCAACAGCACCAAGACCAGCGGCGTGGATATCGACGTGCGCTGGAAGCACCGCTTCGAGGGCCTGGGTGACTTCAGCAGCGATTTCAACGTCGCTTACATGAACAAGTACGACGTGACGATCGACGGCGTGACCTACAAGCTGGCCGGCACCCACGGCCCGCTGGTCATCGGTGGCGACACCGGCAGCCCGAAGACCCGCTTCAAGTGGATCAACGAGGTGTCGCGCGACGCCTGGTCCATCACCGGCACGGTCAACTACATCGGCAGCTATGACCTGACCGACCCGTCCTACGGTGCCCCCACCTGCTTGGACGGCCTGCAATACGGTGCGGGCGCGTCGGCTTACCAGGACGTCATCGGCAACGGCATGGTGCCGCAGGGCGTGGGCTGCAAGGTCAAGAGCTTCACCACCCTCGATCTGTCGGGCCGCTACGACCTGAACAAGCAACTGAGCCTTCACGCGTCCGTGCTGAACCTGTTCAACACCTCGGCACCGCTGGACTGGGGCACTTATGGCGGTGGCGCTGCGCCCTACAACCCGTCGCTGCACGGCGCGGGTGCCATCGGCCGCTACTTCACGGTGGGCGCGACCTACAAGTTCTGAGCCAGCGGGGTCCGAACCAGCCGGCGGCCCTTGCGGGGCCGTCGGCTATTTTTTTAGATCGGCAACTCGGTGTAGTAGCGCCCGCCGTGATAGATCAGCGGCAGCGCACCGTCGCGGCGGCTGCAGCTTTCCACCTCGCCGACAAAGATGACGTGATCGCCTTCTTCGTACTGGCTGCGGTTGGCGCATTCAAACACCGCCGCCACGCCGTCCAACACCGGTGCGCCGCCGGCACCTTCGCGCCAGGCGACACCGGCAAAACGGTCGATGTCACGGGTGGCAAAGCGCTGAGCCAGGTCTTTTTGGTCCGCAGCAAGGATGTTGATCGCGTAATGCGAGCCCCGGCTGAACACCGGCATCGCACCATTGCGCCGCGCCAGGCTCCACAGCACCAAGGGCGGGTCGAGCGAGACGGAATTGAAGGAGTTGGCGGTCAGGCCCACCATGCTGCCATCGGGCGCCCGGGCGGTGACGATGGTCACGCCGGTGGCAAACATGCCCAGGGCGGCGCGGAAGTCAAGCTGGGTTTGTGCTGGGGTATCAGGCATACATCCATTGTCGTGCCTCAGAATGGCCAGTGTTTGTTGATGCCCAATTTTTCGACCATGCTCGCTTCATCTTCCAATTTCGATCCCCACGGCAACCCCGATCTGCCCAGCGCGCCGAGCTGTGGCTTTGGCCGCTGCGACTGCGTGGCTGCGAGGCCATCCCGTCGCCTGTTCACCGGCCTGCTGGCAGCGGGCGCACTCAGCCCAGCCTGGGCGCGCGACGGGGTGGACGTGGGCGGCAGCAGCCGCCTGGCCAAGCTGGTGCCGGCCGAGCAGGTTGAGCAAGCGGGCGCGCAGCAGTACCAGCAAATGATGGCGCAGGCCCAGCAGCAGCGTGCGCTGGCTCCGGCCAACAATCCGCAGCTGATCCGGTTGCGTGAGATTGCCAAGCGCATCATTCCGCAAGCGCCCGCCTGGAACGAGCGTGCCCGCCAATGGCGCTGGGAGGTCAACCTGATCGGCAGCCCGCAGCTCAACGCCTTTTGCATGCCCGGCGGCAAGATCGCGTTCTATTACGGCATCCTCGAAAAGCTCAGACTGAGCGACGCCGAGGTGGCCACCATCATGGGCCATGAGGTGGCCCATGCGCTGCGTGAACATGCGCGCGAACGGATGGCCAAAACGACGGCAACCCGGCTCGGCGCCAGCGTGCTGTCAAGCCTGCTGGGACTGGGCAATGTGGGCGACTCGCTGCTCAATATGGGCGGCCAATTGCTCTCCCTGACCTTCAGCCGTGAGGACGAAAGTGAGGCCGATCTGGTCGGCATGGAACTGGCCGCCCGCGCCGGCTACAACCCGGCGGCCGGTGTGAGCCTGTGGCAGAAGATGGGCCAAGCCAGCAAGGGTGCGCCGCCGCAGTGGCTGTCCACCCACCCGGCCGGGCCCACCCGTATCCGCGACATCGAGGCGAATCTGCCCAAGGTCGAGGGGCTTTATGCGCGGGCTGACAAGCCAGGGCGGCAGTTCGAGGTGGCGGGGCCGCTGAAGAACAGTTCCTAGGTCCTAGGGAGTCGACCCCGCTCAGCGGGGTGCCCCCCGGCACCGTCTGTCAGGCAGCAGCCCTTTCAACGCCGCGCTTGAGCCCCATCAGGCGGCTCAGCAATGGTGTGATCAGCAGCAGCAACACGCCCGAGCCGATCGACATCACGGTCAAGAACGGCCACAGCGAATAACTGCTGCCATGCAGCATCTGCTCCAAGGTGCCGGACAGATAACCGGCAGCGGCCGAGGACAAGAACCACACGCCCATCATCAGCGAGGCCAGCCGCGCCGGCGCCACGCGCGAGACCATCGACAGGCCCACCGGCGACAGCATCAGCTCGCCAATCGTGTGGATCACGAACACGATTGCCAGCCACTGCGGACCCACCGGGCCGGTCGTGTCGGCCAGCGTCTGCGCCTGCGCCATCACGATGAAACCCAGGCCCAGCACGATCATGCCCAGCGCCTGCT
The DNA here is from genome assembly GCA_038327205.1 of Burkholderiales bacterium. GTDB lineage: Bacteria > Pseudomonadota > Gammaproteobacteria > Burkholderiales > Burkholderiaceae_C > Paucibacter_A. The sequence continues at coordinate 6,926 of JBBQKT010000170.1, forward strand.
TGGCGGTGTCGGGCAGGGCGAACCGGCTTTGATCCAAGCGCGTCCAGATGATCGAAAACACCGGCGCCAGCAAGACGATGACCAAGGGGTTGATCGACTGAAACAGCGAGGCCGGCACGTTGAAGCCAAAGGCATTGCGGTCGGTCTGCTTGTCGGCAAACAGGCTCAAGGTGCCGCCAGCCTGCTCAAAGCCGGTCCAGAAAGCGATGACGAAGAACATCACGATGATGATGCCCGCCACGCGGCCCCAGTCGGCCCGCGTCAGCGGCGTCACATCGGCGTCCTTGGCCGGCGCGGCAATGCGCCACAAGGTGATGCCGATCACGGCCAGTGCCGCCGCGATCTTGGCCAGCACCGGCAGGCCTTCATAGACCGGACCGACCACCTTCCAGGCCAGCAGAATGCCCACCACCAGGGCCACACAACCGCCCACCCAGGTCAGCAGCGGCATCAGATCGGTCTTGGTGATTGGGCCCTGTTCGGGCTTCAGGCCAGCGCGGCCGAGCGATTTCTGGCCCATCAAGAACTGCGTCAGACCCGCCGCCATGCCCACGGCGGCAGCGCCAAAACCGTAATGCCAGCCGACCTTTTCACCCAGGGTGCCGGCTATCAGCGGGGCCAGGAAGGCGCCCAGGTTGACACCCATGTAGAAGATCGAATAACCGCCCGCACGGCGTGGGTCGTTCTCGCCCTGGTACAGGTCACCGACCATCGAGGTCGTGTTCGGCTTGAACAGGCCGTTGCCGACGATCAGCAAGCCCAGCGCCAGATGCAGCAGGGGCTCATAGGTCATCGCGATATGGCCCAGCATCATCACCGTACCGCCAATCACGGCCGCCCGGCGCTTGCCCAGATAGCGATCCGCCAGCGCGCCGCCAATCATCGGCGTGAAGTAGACGAGGCCGGTGTA